>JBFYYZ010000153.1:0-5613 GCA_041309745.1 Bacillota bacterium
GGGCTATGCAGTTGTCCGAAGCTCAGCCCGATTTTGACTGGCTGGCAAAGCTGCCCGGCACGAAAGTACTGATCAGAGGCAATCACGATTACTGGTGGTCTTCGATCAGCAGGGTCAGATCCGCGCTGCCGCCTTCGGTTTACGCTCTGCAAAACGATCACTTTACCTGGGAAGAGTGGACAATCTGTGGGACTAGAGGTTGGATTTGCCCCGGTGAGGAGGGGTTCGACAACGATCAGGATCAGAAAATCTACCTACGCGAAGTTGAAAGGCTGCGGCTGTCGCTTAGAAGTGCTGCCGGAGCAGAAGCGAAGCAGATCATCTGTGCCTTACACTTTCCACCCTTTAACCGCACTAACCAGCCGAGCGCCTTCAGTGATCTGCTTGAAGCATATGCAGTAAGAAAATGTGTATTTGGCCATATCCATGACAGCGGGCGCGATCAGATCTTTCAGAGTATGCGCGGCGGCGTTGAGTATTTCTTCGTGGCTGCGGACGGGCTTGATTTCAGGCCAAAGCTGTTGGTTGTTTAACATATCTTTAGTAGCTGCTCCGAAGTGGGGCAAGATAAAATTTGTGAGTTCCAGGCAGGATTGGCAACAGCTTAAGCGTAATAAGAAGAAGAGGAAATCAGATACCGGGAAGGTGATTTATTGAAGAGCGAAGCAGCAGTCGAAATAGCCAAAATGGATCCGATTGATTTAAGCGCTCTTGATCCGATAGTTGAACCGTACATGGGTAAAAAAGAGATGGTAATCCCGGTCTTGCAGAAAGTGCAGGAACACTATGGTTATCTGCCCCGGCCGGCTATGGAAGGGGTCTCGCGCTTGATGCGCATTCCTCTTAGCCGCCTCTACGGAGTCGCTACTTTTTACGCCCAGTTTAAGATGAAACCACGGGGCCGCAATATTATCAGGGTTTGCAAGGGAACAGCCTGCCATATCCAGGGCAGCCCGAAAATTGCCGAACGCATCGAGAATCTTCTCGGTGTGCAGAGCGGCGAAACCACGGATGATTTGAGATTTACTTTGGAGGAAGTAGCCTGCATTGGCGCCTGTGCCCTGGCTCCGGTTATCGTGGTTAACGATAACCCGCACGGACGGCTGACCCCGGATAAAGTGGAGTCAGTACTCGACAGTTACGAATAGGCAAGGGAGGCTCGAAGATCTTGTATGAAAAGCATTTGATGATCTGCGGCGCGACGGGTTGTATCGCGTCGGGATCTCAGTCAGTTGAAGAAGCGCTGATCGAAGCACTGGAAAAGTACAAGATCAGAGATAAATACAGGCTGGTGATGGGCGGGTGCCCCGGTTTTTGCGAGGTGGGGCCGATCATTGTTGTCTACCCCGACGAGGTTTTCTACTGCCGCCTGACGCCGCAAGATATGGCAGAACTGGTAGAGCAGCATTTGGTGGGAGGCGAGATTGTAGAACGTTTGCTCTACAAGGGACCTGACGTGGATGCGCCGGCCCGCTTTTTTGATACAATCCCCTTTTATACTAAGCAGATATTTAATGTGCTGCGCAACAGCGGGCTAATCGATCCGGAGATTATCGATGAATACATCATGCGCGGTGGATATAGCGCTTTTACCCGGGCCCTGGACTTAGAACCGGCGGCTATCTGCGCCGAGGTTAAAGAGGCGGGCTTACGCGGAAGGGGCGGTGCCGGCTTTTCTACCGGATTGAAGTGGGAATTTACCCTGCAGGCCCCGGGCGCCAAGAAGTATGTGGTCTGCAACGCCGACGAGGGCGATCCCGGTGCTTTCATGGATCGTAGTATCCTTGAGGGCGATCCCCATGCCATCCTGGAAGGGATGCTGATCTGCGGCCGCGCTATCGGGGCCGATGAAGGTTACATTTACTGCCGCGCCGAATATCCGCTGGCTATCAAGCGACTGAAGATTGCCATTGAACAGGCCGAAAAATACGGGCTGCTCGGCCAAAACATACTTGCTTCCAACTTTAATTTTAAGGTTAACATCAAGGAAGGCGCAGGCGCTTTTGTCTGTGGTGAAGAAACTGCCCTGCTGGCTTCGATTGAAGGCAAAAGGGGTATGCCTCGCCCGCGTCCGCCGTTCCCGGCCCAGGCCGGATTGTTCGGCAAGCCGACCACGATCAATAATGTTGAAACCCTGGCCAATATTCCGCTGATTTTAAAAATAGGCGGAGTAGCTGAGTTTTCTGCTATCGGCACAGAGGGCAGTAAGGGCACAAAGGTCTTTGCCCTGGCCGGTAAAATTCGCAATACTGGCTTGTGCGAAGTCCCGATGGGCATCACGATCAAAGAGATAATTTATGATGTCGGCGGCGGGATCAAAGGTGGCCGCGCTTTTAAAGCGGTGCAGGCTGGCGGGCCCTCCGGCGGATGTATCCCGGCTGAACTGCTGGATCTGCCGATCGATTATGATTCGTTGAATCAGGCCGGGGCAATCATGGGTTCCGGAGGCCTGGTGGTGATGGACGAACGGACCTGCATGGTTGACCTGGCTCGTTATTTTTTAAGTTTTACCCAGAAAGAATCCTGCGGCAAGTGCACCCCCTGCCGCGAGGGAACGAAGCGGATGCTGGAGATCTTAAACCGGATTACCGAAGGTGAAGGAAAACCGGAAGATCTTGATACTCTTGACTCACTCGCTCACAGTATTAAAGACAGCTCGCTCTGTGGTCTCGGCCAAACCTGCCCGAATCCGGTGCTCAGCACCATCCGCTATTTCCGCGATGAATACGAAGAGCATATTAATGATCAATATTGCCGTTCCGGAGTTTGCAAGGCGCTCTTTAACTACCGGATTGATCAGAAGCGCTGCACCGGGTGCACCGCCTGCTCCCGAGTCTGTCCCGTCACGGCGATTACAGGCGAGAAAAAAGAAGCCCATGAAATAATCCAGGAACTTTGTACCCGCTGCGGCAGTTGCATTGAAAAATGTTCCCAGGACTGCATCCTGATCACACCGGTCGGGAGGGAAGCCGATGTCAGCAGTTAAACTTACTATTAACGGTAAAGAGCTGGAAGTGGCTGCCGGCACGACTATTCTGCAGGCGGCAAAAGAGTTGGGAATTGATATTCCTACCCTTTGCCACGATCCCGAGTTGCCTCCAAACGGCGCCTGCCGCCTTTGCGTGATTGAAGTGGAAAAAGCGAGGAGCCTAATTGCCTCCTGTGTCACCCCGGTTGCCCCCGGTATGGTCGTTTACACCGAATCAGAGCGGGTAGTGAGCGCCCGTCGGGCAATCTTAAGCCTGCTGATTGCCAATCACCCGCTGGTTTGCATTACCTGCGAGCGGACGGGAAGCTGCAAGCTGCAGGATTACTGCTACCGTTACGAGGTTGCCGACAGCGAATTCGTTGGTGAAATAAAAGAGCTGCCCTTAGATGATAGCAATACCTTTTTTGTGCGTGATATGAACAAGTGTATTCTCTGCGGTATCTGCGTCGGCAAGTGCCAGGAGATTGTCGGAGCAGGGGCTATTGACTTTACCAAGCGTGGCTTTATTACCAACGTTGGCCCCGCGTACGAAGATAAAATTGAAGACTCGACCTGCGTCTTTTGCGGCCTCTGTATCGACAGTTGCCCGGTCGGGGCCTTGATACCGAAGGCGTTGATTGGCAAGGGACGCTCGTGGCAGGTAGAAAAAACCAAGACCATCTGCCCCTACTGTGGCGTCGGCTGCGGCATTTATTTGCACACCAGGGATGGTGATGTGGTCGATGTGCAGCCTGATTTTGATAATCCCGTTAACCGCGGACATCTCTGTGCCCGGGGTAAGTTCGGATGGGATTACCTGAAGAACAAAGAGCGTCTGACTACCCCCCTGGTCAGGTCGGGGGGAGTTTTTGTCGCAGTCAGCTGGGAGGAAGCCCTTGGCCTGATCGTCGATAACTTAGAAGAGCTCAGCAGTCGCTTCGGCCCCGGTGCCCTGATGGGACTCTGTTCTCCGAAGGCCAGCAATGAGGAAAGTTATCTCTTTCAGAAGCTGATCCGTTCACTGGGCAGCAATAATGTTGACAGCTACAGCCGGTACTGCCATGCCCCGGCGGTGGAAGGAATGATGAAAGCATTTGGCGGTGCGGCGATGACCAACAGCATGGAAGAGCTGGTCTCGGCTGGAGCGATCTTCCTTATTGAAGCCGATCCGCTTAAAACCCACCCGATCATTGGCTATCGAATCCGCGAGGCGGTAAAGAAGGGGGCCTGCCTGATCGCCGCCCAGTCTGAGGAAGCCGGGCTAAGCGATCTAGCCGCTCACTACCTGCAGATCAAACCGGGCAGCGCCGTGGCGTTGGCCGCTGCTTTTGCCGCTGTGATCTTAGAAGAAAAACTTCATGATCTGGAGTTTATTAATAAGCGGACAGAAGGTTTTGCCGCTTACAGCAGCTCACTGGGACCGGAGGTTGTGCACCGGGCCCTGAAGTTGACCGGAATCAGTGAAGAGCAGCTACGTTCGGCTGCCCGCGCTTTTGCCGAGGCTAAAAATGCAGCTATTGTTTCAACATCAGGAGGCAGCGAGCAGAAATCAGGCAGCCGCCTGGTTACCGCCCTGGCCAACCTGGCCCTGCTGACCGGTAACGTGGGGCGCGAAAACTGTGGGCTCTACCTACCCTACAGTGAGAATAACCTGCAGGGTTCTGCTGATATGGGCACCCTGCCTGCAGTGCTGACCGGCTACCAGCCGCTTAAAGAAAAGACGGTGCGCGATAAGTTTGCCCGGGTCTGGAAAGTGGAATTAAGCGAACATCCCGGTTTATCAGCAGCCGCCTTGTTTTCCGGAGAGGGGAAAAAAGCGGTCAAAGCGATGCTGCTGATGGGTGAAAACCCGGCTGCCTGTGGTGAAAATAACGAAGCTGCAGCGGAGGTTTTACGTAACCTCGATTTCCTTGTTGTTCAGGATCTGTTCATGACCGAAACCGCGATGCTGGCCGATGTAATCCTGCCGGCAGCCGGTTTTGCCGAAAAAACTGGAACCTATACCAATGTGGGACGCCGGGTTCAGCTAAACCGGGCGGCGATTGATCCCCCGGGTCTTGCCCAACCTGACTGGGCAATTCTGGCCGAGTTGGCTGGTTGGCTCGGCATTGAGTGGAAATACGAAAGCCCGGAAGATATCTTTGCCGAAATGGCTGCCCTCACTCCCCAGTATGCCGGTATTTCCTACGAGCGAATCGCCGGCGTGGGGTTGCAGTGGCCCTGCCCGCATCCTGAACATCCGGGTTCTAAGTATCTCTACCAGGGCCGTTTCCTGCGGGGGCTTGGACTTTTTATCCCGATTAGCATTATTGATCAGGCGGAGCTCCCGCTGCGTTATGAAGAGAGCTGCTGTGAAGAAGGCAAAAAAGTTCTCTGTAGCTGTCTCAGTGATAGCATGCGTAACCACTCGGTGATCAGCAGGCTTAAATAAAAGTTATACGGGAGGGCAATACCATGGCAAAGTACTTATTCCCCGAAGGTTTTCTCTGGGGTGCGGCGACGGCATCCTACCAAATTGAGGGTTCACCTGAGGCCGATGGCAAGGGTGAATCAATCTGGGATCGTTTTTCACACAGCCCGGGCCGAATCTGGGATAATGACACAGGCGACATCGCCTGCGATCATTATCGTCGCTACCGGGAAGA
>JBFYYZ010000154.1:0-2839 GCA_041309745.1 Bacillota bacterium
TATAAGAGTACATTCGGTGATAGATGGGATTCTTCAATTAAAAGTCGAAGTGAACTCTCACCTTTGGAATTAATTAATGACGAAAAAATGGAAGAACAGCGAAAGGATTTATCTGCTGCAATCGGCAGGGAACCTGATGAAGAGGAGTTTATCCTCTACATGATGCATCCCAAAGACGCGATCGAATACATTCGTTTCAGGGAATCATATAGAGACGCCCCCTTAGTTTTGCCAACCGATATCTGGTGTAAGGGGCTTTCCGGCCCGGGTAGCAAACTTGAATTCGACTTCTGGGGCAAGCCCTGCTGTATTGAGCTGGTATCTGTAGGCGGGGAATGGGATGGGTATATCCACGTTTTAATGAAAGTAAATAATAAAACTCAGGTTTATACAGTTGAGACAGGCAAGACTACGAAAAAACCGTTAAGGATAGCTGATAAACAGGGAGAAATCGGCTCGCCCATAAACGGCAACCTCTGGCGTATCGGCAACTCGGAGCGGGGAGTCCTTCAGGTTGGCGATCTGGTGCGCAAGGGTGAAGAAGTTGCCAACATTGAGGCGATGAAAATGGAAAATGCCATATCGTCACCATTTGATGGTCAGATAGAAGAAATCTGTGCTAAGTTAAACGATATTGTGCAGGAGCGACAGTTATTGCTTGTAATACGGCCAAACTGATCATATGTCTAGGGGACGGGGTTATTGACAACATTTTTTTGCTCTCTTGATGATCCCCCCGATGACACCTCCAGCAGATATTTTTGCATTGACATTGAATTAATTTAATGCTACTGTATTAGTAGTTAGGCACCCTTTAAAGATGGTCCTGTGAGGCTGGCAAGGGGGCGACCGCAAAGCAATATCTGTATACCGCCCGCTCCCGAAGCAGTGGCGGTGTTTTTATGTACACCCCGTCACCTTCTGCCTGTAAGCTTCGCAGAGTCAGGAAGGAGGTGAAAAGATGACGCTTAAACATAAAGCGACTGTCATTGATGAAAAGGCAATCGGGCAGGCCCTGCTGCGTATTACGCATGAGATTATTGAACGCAATCAAGATATTAACGATGTGGTCTTGGTCGGAATTCGCAAACGCGGAGTACCCCTGGCCGCCCGGCTGCAAAGCTACCTAAAAGAAATAGAAGGTTCCCCGGTTCCCCTTGGTATTCTCGATATCACGCTATACCGTGACGACCTTTCCCAGCGCGAAGATCAACCTGTGGTCCACACCACTGATTTACCCTTCGATTTAAATAACAAGCATGTTGTAGTGGTAGATGATGTTCTCTATACCGGACGCACGATCCGGGCGGCTATGGACGCCCTGATTGATCACGGCCGACCGGCTACTATTCAACTGGCTGCTCTCATTGACCGCGGGCACCGTGAGCTGCCGATCAGAGCTGACTACGTTGGTAAAAATGTGCCTACGTCGCGAAGCGAGCAGGTTGAGGTTAAGGTACAGGAAATTGACCAGGTCGACCGGGTCGACATTATGGAAAATTTATCTGACTAGTATAAACAGGGAAAGGGGGGATCTGTTCTGTGCAAGCTTTAAGACGCAAAGATATTCTCGGGTTGGAAGAAATCTCGGCTGAAGAAATTACACTGATTTTAGAGACTGCCCGCTCGATGCGGGAAATAATGCTCCGCAAGATTAAAAAGGTGCCTACCCTGCGGGGCCGCGCGATCCTGAATCTTTTCTACGAACCGAGCACCAGGACCAAGGCCAGTTTTGAACTGGCCCAGAAATACATGAGTGCAGATTCGGTCAGCGTTGCAGGTGCATCATCAAGTTTGGTCAAGGGTGAAACCCTCAAGGATACGGTCAGAAATGTAGAGGTGATGGGAGTAGAGTGCGTTATCATGCGCCACCCGGTCTCCGGTGCGGCGCACTACCTGGCGCGTAACGTTAATGCCTCGGTTATCAATGCCGGCGATGGTATGCACGAACACCCAACCCAGGGGCTTCTGGATCTGTTTACAATCCTTGATAAGAAGGGGCGTTTGGAAGATCTGAAGGTGGTGATTGTCGGAGATGTTCGCCACAGCAGGGTGGCCCGCTCCAACATCTGGGGGCTGCAAAAAATGGGGGCAAAAGTGGTGTTAGCCGGTCCGCCTACGCTAATGCCCCCGGATCTTGAAGCTTTTGGGGTTAAAGCTTACACCCGGGTGGAAGAAGCAGTCGAAAATGCCGATGTCGTCATGGCCTTAAGGCTGCAGAAAGAACGCCAGGATAGCGGCCTTTTTCCAAGCCTGCGTGAGTATGCGGAGATTTACGGCTTAACCGAACAAAGAATTGCCGGCGCCAAAGAAGACCTTTTAATCATGCACCCCGGACCGATCAACCGGGGTGTTGAAATATCTTCAAGTTTGGCCGACAGCCCCCGTTCTGCTGTATTAGATCAGGTGACCGGCGGGGTGGCCGTGCGCATGGCGCTTCTCTACCTTTTACTGGGAGGGATAAAAGAGGAATGAAAACACTGTTAATAAAAGGCGGCAGGGTTATTGACCCTTCCAGGAACTATGATCAGGAGGCAGATTTGCTGATCAGCGGCGCAATAATTGAAGCGGTGGGAAAGGGGCTGAAACCGCCGGCCGGAACAGAGACAATTGATGCTGCCGGCCTCGTAGTAGCCCCCGGCCTGATTGACATGCACGTTCACCTGCGCGACCCAGGTTACGAATATAAGGAAGATATTTTTTCCGGCGCCCGGGCGGCAGCCGCCGGCGGTTTTACCGCTGTTGCAGCCATGGCCAATACCAATCCCGTGGCCGATGACCTCTCGGTAATCGGCTATGTTAAAGAGCGTGCCGGTCGTGCCGCTGTTCGTATCTATCC
>JBFYYZ010000155.1:0-5576 GCA_041309745.1 Bacillota bacterium
TAATTAGTATGCCAGGATTTCATATAGAAAATAAATCTGCTGCGCAGCAGGGCAGGCTAAATAATTTTGCGACGCCCTGCGTGGTAAGCTTTAAAATCGGGTAGGTGTTTCAAAAAAATTACCAGGGCAATGGCTGCCCCGAAATAATAGCCGGCAGGCGCTGCCATACTTAATCCTAAGAACAGCGGAAGCGCGAGAATACCAACCCCGGCTGCCGCATTCGTATCTTTGACCAAAAAGATCAGGATCAGATAGAGCAGCAGCAGGTAGAGGATCGTAAACGGTGCGAGTAGGATTAGCACGCCTGCCAGGCTGGCCAGTCCTTTACCCCCCTTAAACCCCAAAAACAGATTATAGTTGTGGCCGGTCACGGCCAGTAAGCCTGCCAGCAAAGGCATAAACCCGGCGTTTCCGAACCTGATGGCCAGATATACTGCCAGGAGGGCTTTCAGCAGGTCAAGCAGCATGGTCAGGATACCAGGTAGAAGGCCAACTTCGCGGGCTGTATTCATTGCCCCTACGTTACCGCTGCCGGAGGTCCTGATATCGAGCCCTTTGAATACTTTGCCAATGATAAAGGCTGAGGGAAAGGTGCCCATGAGGTAAGCGGCACAGGCTATTAAAAAATCGGTCATCGATTTGCCACCCCCGTTTGTTATAATATTATAACAGATTGACCCGGCCCCCTTTAATCAAAGCGCGATCAGTTTTTTTCTGAGGAGGAGATTTGTTTGACCGCAAAACTTGGCAGAAATATTACGGTCATCAAGGGCTCAGAAGGTAATATCTCTTTGAACCGTGATCAGCATGGTATCCCGGTCATTCAAGCCGCTACTTTTGAAGATCTTTACTACGGCCTGGGGTGGGTCCATGCTCACGACCGTTTCCTGAATATGGAGGCAAGTCGGATCGTAGCCCGGGGCCGCGGAGCTGAATGTCTCGATCCTTCACTACTGAAGCTTGACATGGAGATGCGCCGCTACAATCTCTGGAATGATGCACTAGCCGAGTCTGCCAGGCTTGACGGTAAACCTTTGCAGCTGCTCAATGCTTACTGCGCTGGCGTAAACCGGCGACTGGAAACAGGGTCGTTACCTTTCGAGTTTAAACTGATCGGCCACCGCCCGGATCCCTGGACTCCTGCCGATTCAATCATTACTGCCAAGCTAATCGGTGTCACCGATCTGACTGAAACCCAGGGTTGGATGGAAAAATTTATTATTCAACTGATCAAGCAGGATGTGCCCCTGCAAATGATTAAAGAGCTGTTCCCTTACCTGTCAGAAGAACCCGATCGGGATTATTTAGAGATTATCCGCCAGATTCGTCTGCCCGAGACGATTATTCCCGAATCGATTAAATGGGCGGAACTGCCCCGTTTACAGTGCAGCAATAACTGGGTGGTGAGCGGGGAGAAAAGTTTTTCAGGCAAACCGATCTTTTGCGGGGACCCGCACCTTGATACGAGCCGCCTGCCGGCAATCTGGCAGGAGGTAATCATGGAAACCGGTGATTTTTACTTTATCGGGGCTACCGTTCCGGGTACTCCGGGGGCCCCGATGGGCAGGACAAAGCAGCTGGCCTGGTCACCAACCTATGGCAACATGGATGTGATCGATTATTTCATTGAAGAGGTAAAAGATGGGTCATACCGCCGCGGAACAGAGTGGCGTTCTTTTACAGTGCGGGAAGAGCTTTTCGGGGTGCACAACAGCGAACCCCTGAAAGTGCGTTATTTTGAAAATGAACACGGTGTATTGGAGGAAGAGCCTTTAGAAAATGGTTACTATCCCTGTTTTTCCTGGTCGTCAGCCCGTGAATGCGGAGCCGAAACGATCATCAATATGTTTGAACTTCCGCTTTGCCGAACCACGGAAGAAGCTTTAGAATGTTTTGCCAGGCTTGACTTTGCGGCGTTTAATTGGGTAGTGGCTGATGCAGAGGGCAATATTGGTTACCGGATGAGCGGTCGCAACCCGGTGCGCAAAGAAGGCTGCAGTGGCTTGCTCCCGCTGCCGGGATGGGATGAGAGTTATGATTGGCAGGGATATCATGATCGCAAAACCAATCCTTCACTGTTCAACCCGGCGGGAAAATTTATTGTAACGGCCAACCAGGATTTAAATGATCTTGCTCCGGTGGGGGTAACTAACATTGCTATGGCGCCATACAGAACCCGCCGTATCAGCGAACTGCTGGAAGAGCGCGATAACCACAGTGTGGAATCGATGAAGAAAATCCAATATGATATTTACTCTAAACAGGCTGAAGATTTTATGGTGCTAATCAGGCCGCTGCTGCCTGAAAACGAGGCCGGAGAATTGCTGGCCGGGTGGAATATGGTTTACAGCTCCGATTCTCTTGCACCGACCTTATTTGAGAATATCTACAGTGAGCTGCTGCGGCTAGTTTTTGGGGAGCTGAATTTTGGGGTGGAGGCTTATGATTACCTGGTTAATGAAACGGTGCTGCTGCATGACTATTACTGGAACTTTGATCGGGTTTTGCTGGGCGAAGATTCAGCCTGGTTCAGGGGCCGTAAGCGCGAAGATCTTTACCGCGAGGCGATTGAACGTGGGTTGGCTGTCCGGGCGGAACCCTATGGCAGTGGCAGAAAAATCATGATGCGCCATTTGCTACTTGGCGGACGCCTGCCCCGCTTTTTCGGCTTTGATTATGGCCCGCTTGAATTGATAGGAGGGCGGGCGACGATCTCGATCAGTCAAATCTTTCAACAGTCCGGACGGGTGGCAACCTTTTCACCCACTTACCGCTTTATCACCGACCTGGCCGAAGAAAAAGTTCATTCCGTTTTGGCTGGAGGCCCATCAGACCGCCGTTTTTCAAAGTGGTATGTTTCCGGCATTCCCGGTTGGCTGCAGGGAAAATATAACGAACTAGTTTGCAGCGGGAAGGATTAATTGCCACCTATGGGGAAAATAGATTGCTGTTTGGCGAAGAATTTAACCTGGCGGGGAGGAAAGAAAAAATGGACAGTCAGAAGCAGCTAACTTTTGTTGAAGCGTCCTCAATTATAACTGGTTACGGTGTGGGTGGGGGGATCATGGCGGTGCCTTTCCTGGCAGCGCAGAACGGCTTTCTGGTAACCCTGCTGATTTTAGTGACCGCCTACTTTTTCTCAGTGCTGCTGCACCTGATGATTGCCGAAATGTGTTCAGGTGAAGAGGGGTCGGTGCAGATCGTTGAGCTGTTTCGCAAGTACCTTTTTAAAGGACGTTTTGAGAACCTTTTAGCCTGGCTGTTTTTTGCCCTGCTGCTGGTGATTCTCTTTTCCAGCATGGCGGCATACATTGTTGGGGCCGGCGAAATACTGGTTAATCTTTTTGGCCTCCCGCTCTGGGCCGGCAAACTGCTGTTTTACCTGGTGGCTGCCGGGGTAGTTTTTTTCGGCTTGAAGGTATTGGGGATCAGCGAAAAGTATGCCATTGCTGCCATTGCCTTAATCTTTGTTGTGCTGGCGGGAGCATCGCTTGGTCACCCATTTCAGCCGCTTGCCTTGGTCAGGCCGCTTGGTAACATGACACTGGCTCTTTTTGGAATGATCATGTTTGCCTTTGCCTCGTTTTTTTCTATTCCCCAGGCGGTTGAAGGGCTTTCCTGGAACAAAAAGCTGATCCCCAGGGCGGTTTTTGCCGGGATCGGCCTGAACCTGGTTTTCATTCTGATCGTTACCTTTTTTGCCCTATCAGTATCGGAGACAGTTACCGAAGTGGCTATCATCGGTTGGTCGGGGGCGGTAGGCGGCTGGGCGGCGGTGCTCGGCTCGGTCTTTGTTTTTCTTGCGATGTTAACTACGTACTGGTCGCTGTCTTATGCCCTGGTGGTGATTATCCGCGAGCGGGTCGGCTGGTCGGAGAGGTTATCCTGGCTGGCGGCAACTTTGCCGACGCTGGTGATCGGGTTGGCGGGGGCGGCTACTTTCTTAAGTCTGATGCGCCTGGTTGGCGGCGGGATAGCCGTAGTGGTGGCGCTGTTGCTGATCCCTGCTTACCGTGCTTCAAGAATTTTTAAGGCTTCAGATCTGCAGCCTGCTGGTTGGAATATCGGCTACTGGGGTAGCACTATCTTTCAGGTGTTGGTTATCCTGGCCTACCTGCTAACCGCGGTAGGCTCATTTGTGGAGATTTAACAGCTAAAGTCAACCACAGCAGTAATTGCCAGGGGGACGGGGTTGTTGACAACTTTATTTATGCTTTTTGTACAACTCCCCTGGTGATGCCTGTTAACCCTTCAATTTGTCTTACCGACAAACCTTCCCTTTTCAATTCGCGCAGATAACTATCCCTGCTCTTTTTATCTAGTTTCTGAATTTCATTAGTGCTGTTTATTTTACATACTCGTTTAATAATATTTGTTGCTTCCTGATCGGTGATGCGTTTTATTTCTTCTATGTCCATGCATTTCTGGTCAGTATTTTGATGGTTAAATTTTACAAACTCTTTCAACGCTTTCTCTCTATTATTGTTAAATAGATTTAATACGAAATCCTGATCAATTAAGCTATCCTGACCGCTATAAGCATTATAGCTGCTCCAGGGGTAATGGTCTATTTTATCCACTAAGCCGGCCTTGAGCGGATTTTGGTGGATGTATCTAATAACTGTTAGAAGGTAAGGGTAGTCTTCTACCGACTCACTTTTAAATCTGTCTTGAAACAGATATCCAACGCGTTCATATTTTTTATTATACCAGTAGACAAATTTACCACAGACTCTGCGCATTACTTGGGCCAAAGGCTCATCTTCAATCTTCATTAAAAGATGTATGTGATTACTCATCAAGCAATAAGCATAGATTTGGTAGCCGCATATTTCTTTGTAGTGTTTAAGGGTTTGAAGAAACCGGTGATAGTCTTCATCTTCACAAAAAATTGTCTGCCGGTTTATACCACGCATGATGATGTGGTAGATTCCACTTTCACTTTTTGAGCGGGCCTTTCTTGGCAATGACAACACCTCCTGTAGATAATTTATACTACTCTAAATATGTTGTCAACAACCCCGTCCCCCTGGCAATAAAAGTTCTAAAACCTGCCGAATCTCTTCACAGGATCTTCATAATCATATTCTATAATGCAGATAGGTTGAAAAACGAAAGGAGTGTTATCGATGTCTAAAAAAATATTAGTTACTGGTCTGATAGTTGTTTTGGCTCTTACCATGATTGCCCCTGTTGCAGTTTTGGCCCAGGCCCAGGAAAGCGATCCGGAACTGGAATCCCTTTTTGAGCAGATCCATGAGCTGCGGGTTAAGATTGTCGAGCGGCAGGTCGAGCTCGGCAACCTGACCAAGGAAGAGGGAGATTCGATAATCAGTCGTATCCAGGAGCGCTTTCAGCTGATGCTGGAGAAAGGCTTCGGGGGCGGTTACGGCATGTTTGGTCGCTTCGGTGAGGGTGGTTCCGGCAGAGGTTTTGGTCACTGCTGGAGGTAAAAAGGTTATTGCTGTAAGAGTTATGAGTAACTGAACCAAGCCTTAAGGGAAAGCCGCTTACTTGCGGCTTTCTTTTTTCCGGGCAGTTGTTTAATATATAAAGCATAAAGATAAATTTAAAGA
>JBFYYZ010000156.1:0-2535 GCA_041309745.1 Bacillota bacterium
TGGTCGTTATGTTAAAATTGCAAACAGCGATCACTTAAGGACACAGAGGTCTGATTATGCTCATAAAAACTGACTACGGCGAAGTTGTTGAATTCAAAGTATCGCGAACCATCTTTGGCCACCCTCTTTATTTAGCGCATTTATTTTTGCTTGACGGTCTCTTAATCGATACCGGTCCTACCCATGCTGCCGCAGAGATAAGGCAAGCGTTAGGAAATGTTCCGGTCAGGCAGGTTGCAATCACCCATCAACATGAAGATCATACCGGAAACAGCGGGTTTTTTGAACAAGAACTGAAGATTCCGGTTTATGCCCAACCGGAAACATTAAAGATGATGCGAAACCCACCCAAGATACCGATGTACAGACATTTTATATGGGGGGCCCAACCACCGGTCAACGGGCTCCCTCTAGGTCCCAAATTAAGAACAAAAAAATATGAACTGGATGTTATATACACACCCGGTCACTCGATCGACCATGTCAGTTTTTTTGAACCGATAAACCGGTGGCTCTTCTGCGGTGATCTTTTCCTCGGCGAAAAGCTTACCGGTTTCATGGTCGGAGAAAATATTGCCGACCATTTTCAGAGCCTTGCGAAAGTGATCGCCCTCAATCCGGTTGTATTGTTCTGCGGTCTGTAGGGGCGCGTTGAGATTGCCACCGAGCGCTTGATCAGCAAATATGAGCAGTGGTGGAATATTGGCGTAAAAGTTAAGGAGCTTTATGATGCAGGTCTTCCGCGGAAAAGAATTATAAAAGAAGTTTTTGGCGGAGAGATTCTATTTTACTATTTTTCACAGTCCAACTGGGGAAGATGTTACATGGTCGACACCATCATTGATAACCTGTCGATTTTTAATGATCAATCAAAAAACCCCCATCACCTGAAAGGGGTTTAATAGCTAAGGGACCGAGCAAACTAATAAGCCGAGTTCTGTTCTGCTGGTTCCGGCCTGGCCGGAAAATAACAGCGGCAGCCATCTATCTTGGGTGCCAGTTGCCTGGCACCTCCAGCGACCTTACCCGAGGAGTCGGCGGGCAACCTCATCCCCCTCCTATTTGGTCTTGCTCCGGGTGGGGTTTACCTAGCAAACCGGTCTCCCGGTTCCTGGTGCGCTTTTACCGCACCGTTGCACCCTTACCCGGCAAGATTGCCGGGCGGTATTTTTTCTGTGGCACTGGCCTTAAGGTCACCCTCACTGGGCGTTACCCAGCACCCTGCCCTGCGGAGCTCGGACTTTCCTCGAAAAGCACCTTGCGGTATTCTTCCCGCGACTGCCTTGTTTACTCGGTCCCCAGACTAATCATGAATTAAGTATAGCACCGGACCTGAAGAGAGTCAAAAAACTGCTTATACTTTCCTTATTGAACTTCGGTCTTCAATGTCTCCAGAAAACTAAGCGCCTGTTCCAGGCTATCGACAGAAACAACGGTAATGTGGCGAGCGGCGCTTTGTGCTGCTTCATAGTTGGCCTCGGGCACCAGAAAAAATTCAGCTCCCGCCCTTTCGGCGGCAAAAACCTTCTGGGTTACCCCGCCAATCCGGCCAATATTTTCTGTAAAATCTATTGTTCCGGTGCCGGCAATTTTTCTGCCTGCGGTAAGATCATCATCCTGTAGCTGATTGATAATTTCCAGGGTAAACATCATCCCGGCTGAAGGACCTCCAATCCGCCCGGTATCCATTTCAATGTCAAGCGGAATTTCTGCTTCCCAGGGTAACGTTTGAATGAAGATGCCAAGAAAAGGCAGCCCCTCCTCTTCCGGATGTTCTCCGGTCATCAATTCAAGTTCCATCAGCGAGCCATTGCGGATCAGCGTTATATTTACGTTTTCGCCCACCTGCCGATCCTGAACCAACAGCGGCACCTCAGATGCCAGAAAGACTTGCTTTCCATCTATTTTTATCAGTTTATCACCCAACTTAAGAGCGGGTTCTGCCGGAGCGTCTTCCAGAAAACCGACAACTTCAACCCCTTCACTGGAAATTTCTATTTCGTAACCTGTGCGTCTGAGGGCCACAACCTGGGCCATGAGCCTGCTCTCGCTCATGTTTTCAGCCTGCAGAACCCTATATTCCTCTTCATCCATGCCCCCGGGAATGACAGCACTGATCGGGTTGATGTCGAGATAGGGGTTAATAAAAGCATAGATTAAAGTAAAAGGGGCAGCGCGCTGCTGAGATACAGTAACGAGAAAGAAAGCGCCGCGATCATCAGGGTCTTTGCCTTCAACCGTGATCAGGTCACCCAACTCCACGACCCGACTCGGTTTAACGATATAATAATCGAGCCTGATAAAAAAACCGCCGAGAATAATCACTAAAGCAATCAGTAAATATCTGAAATCAAATCTACTGACAAACCGGTTGTCAGCTTTTATCCGGAATTGTTGTTCCATGGAGTAGATGAACCTTTCTTCGAAGAGACCTTGTATAGCAGTTTATATAGTTAACCCAAAAAACATCCATAGTCCGAGAGCAACAACCAAGACTCCACCAAATCTTAATACATGCAAATAAAGTTTAGTCGG
>JBFYYZ010000157.1:0-7189 GCA_041309745.1 Bacillota bacterium
GTTTAGGAGCTTTAACCGGGCTAAAAAGCACGCTGAAAGAAATGGGGCAGTTAAGCCACAAAACCGAGGCGGATTACGATGACTGGCGCAACACTGCACTAAAACTCGGACACATCAGTGATGAACGAAAACGCCTGGCAGAAGAACAGCTAGAGAGCAGGAAACTTTTGGAAAGCGCCCGCAATGAGCTGCTTTCAGCCAAATTAGCTCACCGGGAAGCCGAGCAGGAACAGAAGAGAGTGGCAGGCGGCATTGAAGCGGATTTAGAAGAGTATGACCGGCAGCAGACTTTATACAGCCGCTGGGAAACACTTGCTGAAAAAAGCATGCTCGGCCGTCTTTTTGTTTCGGGTTTTATTGTATTCTTACTGACCCTGGCCGGTTCTGTTTTCAAACCGTTCTGGTGGCTCTATATCCTGCTTGGCCTGGCGTCAGCCGCTGTTTTACTCGCCGCTGCCTTTCACTTTGTCCATCTGCATAAAAAAGGCAGGCTTAAAGGGGCAGAAGCAGCGCTGTTAGCTAAGGCTGAAAGTCTTAATATCGCTGCGGCGGATATCCACTACTTAAGGTGCGATTTTGGTTCGCTCGCCCAAAAAGTAGTTGTTTTAGCCGGACATCTCAGCGAGGCCGAAAAAAGTTTGGAGTGGAGACAAAAAGAGTTCGACCGGTTGAAGAATGATCTCGAAGCTAGGGAGAGGCAGGTTAAGGAAGCTGAGGCTCATATCGAACGTTTTCAGGATCTGACTGGTGCAGATAGTTTGGAAACGTTAGCGAAAACAATCAAACAGCAGCAGATCTTACAAAAAGAAAGTGAAAAAGAGGCTGGAATTCTGGAAAGCCATTTCGGGAAAGGTGATCGGCCGGGATCGCCGGTCGAGCTGGTTTTTTACTGGGAGAGTCAGGTTGACTCACTGTCGCCGTTCGCCCAGGCTGCCTTAGGCATTGTGCATGATCGGAAAAAAGTTGCGCAACTGAATGAAACGCTGGTAAGACTTGAAGAAAAAATACAGGGGCTAATCGAACTGACTCAGGAAAGGAAGGATGAACTGCGCAGTGTTGAAAAAGAGCAAGATGACATCTTCAACGCTACGGAAGAGGAAGATATCCGTTGTGAAACTACTGCAGACCTAAAAATGATGCTCATAAAGCTTGAAGACTGGATCGGGACCTGCGAAGATAATAAAGATGCAGCCCTGGCAGCAATATCCCTCTTTGAAATGATTGAGCAGGAAGAGGAACAGAAAGTCAGCGAGCTCTTCGGGAGCGAGAGTCCGGTCAGTGTTTATTTCGAACTGATCACCGGTGGCTTATATGAAAAGGTTATTTACAATACAAAGCATAATACCATTAATATTAGCAGAAAAGACGGGCTTCAGCTTAATGCCGATCAGCTGTCCGGTGGCGCTTATGATCAACTGTACTTTGCGATTAGGCTGGCTTTGGGCGAAAAACTGCTCAAAGGAGAAAAGGGCTTTTTTATCCTTGACGATCCCTTTATCAAAGCTGATCCTGATCGGCTCAAGACCCTGATTTCAATGCTTTTCAAGATTAGCGCCGAAGGGTGGCAGATTCTTTACTTCAGCTCCAAGGGCGAAATCAGGCAGGCCCTGGAGGGAAATATCGCCGCCGGAGAAGTTAAGCAGCTATCGGTCAACCCCGGCGGCGGTTAGCGATCTGGTGTGCAAATACATTGACAGGGGAGCGACAAAATGCAATTAACCGTTCTGGGTTGTTACGGTCCTTATCCGCCTGCCGGAGGAGCCTGCTCCGGCTACCTGGTGCAGGAAGATGGCTGCAACTTGCTGCTTGACTGTGGAAATGGTGTGCTCAGCCGGCTGCAGGAATATATCGATTATAGGGATTTGGATGCGGTATTATTGTCCCACCTGCATGCCGATCATTTTTCCGATCTGATGATCATGCGTTACGGGCTCGTGTTGGCCCAAAAATTCGATCTGTTTGATCAACCACTGCCACTTTATGCCCCAACAGAGCCGGCGGAGGATTATGAACGCCTGCCTTACAAAAGTGCCTATGCCTTAAAAACCCTGCATCAAGAACTGAAGCTTAAAATTGGTCCCTTTTCCATAACTGTCACTGCCGGGGTGCACGCCGTACCGGCTTTTGGTTTCCACCTCGAAACGTCTTCCGGGACACTTGTTTACTCCGGAGATACGGAAATTAATCAGAACCTTGCCCCTTTCGCCAGGGGCGCCGATCTGTTCCTCTGTGAAGCAAATTATCTGGAGGAAGACATCTCCGCAGGGTTGCCCAATCATCTCAGTGCAGCCCAGGCGGCAAAGATTGCGGCTGAAGCGGAAGTAAAAAAGCTGGTGCTTACCCATCTCCATCCGGAGCGGGACAGTTCTCTTTATCTGGCCGAAGCACAGAAGCACTATTCCGCAGTTGAACTGGCGCAGGAGCGATTTACCTATGCTCTGTGATTGCCCTCTATTAATTGCACAGTTACTGATCTACTTGCTATAATGAGGCTGTCTGGAAAAACGATCAGTGAGACTGCTATTGAATAAATTCGAAGAGGTAAAACTGTGACTGAAATTAGGGATTTATTAAGGGATCTGCCAGCTGTTGACCGCCTGCTGCGCGAAGCAGCTTTGAAAGAGATGTTATCAAAACTTCCCCGCCGGGTGGTTCTGTCGGCTGTTCAGGATACCATAGAACAATGCCGTCGGGAAATAATTGATGCTAAGGAAGATCCCGCTAGGGTGCCGGAAATGGATCTGACCCCGGCTCATCTGGCTGGCAGGGCGGCCGCCCTGGCAAAAAAACGCGCCGCACCAAGTTTAAAGCCCCTGATTAATGCAACCGGTATCGTGATTCACACCAATCTTGGCCGCGTCCCCCTGGCCCGGGAAGCAGTAGATGCTCTTACAGGGGTTGCCGCAAACTACAACAACCTTGAGCTATCGCTGGCAAGCGGCCGGCGCGGTTCCCGTCAGGAGCACCTGGAACAGCTGATTTGCGAGCTCTGTGGATCAGAAGCGGCTCTGGTTGTCAACAATAATGCTGCCGCAGTTTTTCTGGTTCTAAGGGCACTAACAGAAAAACGCGAAGTCGTAGTTTCACGCGGCCAGCTGGTTGAAATCGGCGGCTCATTCAGAATCCCCGAGATCATGGCAGCCAGCGGTGCCCTGATGACCGAAGTAGGGACAACCAATAAAACTTATCTGCGCGATTATGAACTGGCGCTTACTGAAAACAGCGCCGCTTTTCTCAAGGTGCACACCAGTAATTATAATCTGGTTGGTTTTACAGCCGAAGTTGGCACTGCCGAGTTGGCGGACCTTGCTCACCAGCATAATCTTTTGATGTTTGAAGATCTTGGCAGCGGCGCCTTGATCGACCTTAAAAAATTTGGTTTACCGCCTGAGCCTCTGGTTCAGGACAGCATTACTGCCGGGGCTGACCTGGTTACTTTTAGCGGTGATAAAATGCTGGGTGGCCCACAGGCGGGAATTATTGTCGGGCGTAAAGATCTCGTTTCCGCTCTGCGTAGTAACCAACTGGCTCGTATAGTCAGAGTAGATAAGTTTACGATTGCCGCCATGGAAGCAACTCTGCGCTTATACTTGGATGAAGAACAGGTAGCGGAAAAGATTCCTGTCTGGCAAATGCTGGCAATCGAAGAGGATCTCCTTAAAAGCAGGGCTGAAAAAATAGCCGGCCAGTTATCAAATCTTCTGGAGACGGCAGAAGTCGGCATCCAAAAGGGCATATCAAAAGTCGGCGGAGGTGCTTTACCTGCTGCCGAGCTGCCGACCTGGCTGGTTGCCGTGAAGCCAGAGCAGGCTGAGATCTCTGCTGCAGAGCTTGTCGAGAGGATGCGTAGTGGCGAACCACCGTTAATCTTACGCCTGCAGCATGAAACTTTGCTTTTTGACTTAAGAACAGTCCGCGAAGATCAGGAACAAACTCTGGTTGATAAAATAACCGGAGCCTTTCAAAGCCAAAATACTTAAGGGAGCAAGCTCATTGGAACAATTGATTATCGGCACAGCCGGCCATGTAGATCATGGTAAAACAGTGCTGATTAAAGCGCTGACCGGGGTTGATACCGACCGCCTGCAGGAGGAAAAGGAGCGGGGTATTTCCATCGACTTAGGCTTTGCCCCATTTCGCCTGCCGAGCGGCAGGCTGGCCGGTGTTGTCGATGTTCCCGGTCACGAAAGATTTATTCACAATATGCTGGCCGGCGCTGCCGGGATGGACCTGGTGATGCTGGTGGTTGATGCTGTGGAAGGTGTTATGCCGCAGACCAGGGAACATTTAGATATTCTGCAGCTGTTGGGTGTGCAGAAAGGCATTGTCGTGATCACCAAGATCGATCTGGTCGAAGAGGATTGGCGGGAACTGGTAAGCGAAGAGATTAGCGAAGAGCTCAAAGGTACTTTTCTTGAAGCAGCGCCGGTTCTTGCTGTTTCGGCGCTTAAAGGAGAAGGGATCGATGAGCTGAAAGAGCTGATTGATCAAATGACTGAATCTATTGTATCACGCAGCTCTTCCGGACCGCTGCGTTTACCTGTCGACCGCTCTTTTATCATTGCCGGCTTTGGGACGGTGATTACCGGCACCCTGGTCCAGGGGTCGGTAAAAGTGGGTGATACGGTAGCCGTTGTGCCACCGGGGCTGGAAGCACGGGTGCGCAATGTGCAGGTCCATGATGCTGACGTTAAGGAAGCCAGGGCCGGAGCCAGGGTGGCTCTCAATCTGGCCGGTCTGGAAAAAGAGCTGGTGCAGAGAGGAAGTGTTGTCAGCTCGCCGGGCTATTACCGGCAAACTGCCCTGCTTGATGTTACAGTAGAACTTTTACCCAAGGCCCCCCGCAACATTAAAAACTTAGACCCGGTGCACTTTTTCCTGGGCACTGCCCGCTCCGTTGCCAGGATTTTACTGCTTGATCGCGATGAGCTGAAGCCGGGTGAAAACGCCCTGGCCCAGTGCCGACTCGACCGCCCTCTGGTAGCTGAGCGGGGAGATCCTTTTGTTATTCGCTCCTACTCGCCGATGACCACCATTGGTGGCGGAAAGATCATCGATCCCTATCCAGTCAGGCACCGCCGCTTCAGAAGCGAAATAATCGAAAAACTTAAAAGTCTCGATCAGGATTCACAGGATGCAGGTGATACAGCCTTTGTGAGCAGTAAGCTTCAGGAGCTTGTTGTTGCTGATCTGAAACAATTGATCAGTGAAACCAGGTTGCCGCAAGAAACCATTGAAGAGATTATCGAAAAACAGATTGCAGCAAATGAAGTCAGACAGCTTGACGATTCCTTTCTGACTGTTTCTGCGCTGGAAGATAATATAAAGTTGCTGACCGCAGCATTGGCTGAACATCACTCCAAGATGCCCCTTGCAGCAGGACTTTCAAAAGCGAGGCTCAAAGGATTTTTATCCGGCAGTTTCGGCCAGCGCGAATACGACTCTTTGCTTAAACTGCTGCAGGAGAGGGAAGAGATTACGGTCAGGGGCGACCTGGTCTGCAGATATGGGTACCTGCCTGCACCTTCAGAAAGTGATCGGGCTCTGTTGGATAAGCTGGCAAATAATTACCTGGCAGAGGGTTTACAACCGTCATCAGCCCGTGCAGCGCTGGAAAAAGCCGGGGCAAAAACAGTGCGACACGATGAGCTGTTCGCTTATCTGGTGGAGAGCGGTACCCTGGTTAAAGTCAGCGAAGAGCTATATTTTCACAGTGAAGCTTACAAAAGGGCCGTTGAAATGCTGCACCTCCATTTCAAAGCTAACGATACCCTTACCCTAGCCCAGTACCGCGATTTAACAGGCAGTTCGCGCAAATTTGTTCAGGCCCTGCTTGAGTACTTTGATCAGCTGAAGCTAACCCGCAGGGTAGAGGATCACCGGGTTGCCTTAAAACTGGATTCAAATTAATAAGTACACTTAATCTGATTACCGGGGAGGTTGAGAACATGGAGCGGGAAAAGGTCCGCCTGACAACAATGACAACCAGCGCCGGGTGAGCAGCTAAAATCGGGCCGGAGGCCCTGGCGCAGGTGCTGCGCTCTTTGCCTAAGTTTGATGATCCCAATTACCTGAACCGGGAACAGCATTTTTCCGATGCCGGTATTTACCGGATATCGGAAACGCATGCCCTGGTGCAGACAGTTGATTTTTTCACGCCCATAGTCGACGATCCTTACCTGTTTGGTCAGATTGCTGCTGCCAATGCCTTAAGCGATGTCTATGCCATGGGCGGAAAACCGCTTACGGCGCTTAACATCATCTGCTTCCCCACCTCCTGTCAGCCGCTTGAAATCATGGAAACCATCTTGCGCGGTGGTTACGATAAGGTTAAAGAGGCCGGGGCAGTAGTGGTTGGCGGTCATAGTATAGAAGACCTGGAGCCCAAGTACGGCCTATCTGTTACCGGGTTGGTGGAAATAAAAAGGTTAATCACCGGCAGCAATGCCCGCCCGGGAGACCTGCTGGTGCTGACTAAACCGTTGGGCACCGGGATCATTAATACGGCGGTTAAGGGGGAAATGATTGCTGAAAAAGAGGCCGATCTGGTTACCGGAACGATGGCCGCCCTGAATGCCGCGGCATCTGAAGCGATGCTTGATAACGGTGTTCTGGCCTGCACCGATATAACCGGTTTCAGCCTGCTTGGTCACCTGCACGAAATGCTGATTTCCAGCTCGGTTTCTGCGGTGCTTGAATTTGATAAGATTCCCCTCTACCCCCGGGTTGAGGAAATGGCTGCCATGGGGATGATTCCTGCCGGGGCGTACCGTAACCTCGATTACCTGCTTCCCCATATCAACTGGCAGGGACCGGTTGAAGCGAAAGACGACGCCCTGATTATTATGGCTGATCCCCAGACTTCGGGCGGTCTGCTTGTTGCTGTAGCTCCGGGTAAAATCGATTCGTTTTTAGCGGCGCTACAGACCCGAAAAACCTTGGGGCAGATTATCGGCTACATTACTGGTGACTCGGCAAATACGATAACCATAGGCTGATCGAGGCTTGCAAGGCAGTTGATTGCGGGCAGATGTTGATTCAGTTAATAGTTGCCTAGGGAAAATATTTAGGAATTTAAAAATCAAGCAGGATATATTGCTGAATATGTCGAATTCCACCGATATGATTATATTTTTATGCAATTATCACACAATTTAACAATTAATCGATGGGAGGTGAAACCGGGGCA
>JBFYYZ010000158.1:0-7535 GCA_041309745.1 Bacillota bacterium
AAGCATAAAGGCAGACGGCTAGCCAGCAGGAGAAGCGTTTCTTTTTCATCTGCGAAACTTTCAGGATCGAGAAAATATACTTCCCGTTTCGGGTCAGCTAAGACAGCCGCTGCCAGCTCAAGGCTCTGCCGCCAGTTGCGGACAGAAAGCAAATATAGGTCGGTCATTGTAGGGTCATCTCTTTCTTAAATGTAATGGCAGGCGCCGTAATGTCCGGGTGCTACTTCTCTGTAAAGTGGTTCTTCCTCGTGGCAACGCTTTTGCGCTTCCGGGCAGCGGGGATGAAAACGGCAACCGGCCGGAATATTGACCGGATCGGGGGTTTCTCCAGAGAGCAGTTTCTTGTCGCTCAAAGACACCCGCTTGGGCACCGGTATCACCGAAACGAGGGCCCGGGTATAAGGGTGCAGAGGCCTGCGGATTACTGCATCGGCGGAGCCGAGCTCCACGATTTTTCCTAAATACATGATGGCAATCCGGTCCGAAACCAGCCAGGCCAGGGATAAATCGTGCGTAATGAAAAGATAACTGATCCCTTTCTGATCACGCAAGTCTACCATCAGTTTCAGGATACCCGCCCGAATCGACAGGTCAAGCATCGATACCGGTTCATCGGCCATGATAAAATCGGGTTTTAGGACGAGAGCGCTGGCTATAGCCAGGCGTTGCCGCTGCCCTCCGCTTAATTCGTGAGGGTAGCGCATGAAAAGCTCCCGCGGATTGCTTAAGCCTGCGTCACAGAGCGCCTCAATCACCCTTTCCTCCTTTTCTGCACTGCTTTTACAGATCCCGTTGACCTCCAGTGGCTCCGCTACGGTGGCAAAAACAGTCTGCCGCGGGTTGAGTGACTCGTAGGGATCCTGGAAGATAATCTGTGCTTCATGACGAAAAAGGCGCAGCCGCCGTCTATTGAAACCAAGCAGATCTTCATTTTTAAACCAGATCTTTCCTCCTGTCGGTTCTACCAGGCGCAAGATCGCTTTACCGGTTGTAGTTTTACCGCTTCCTGATTCACCGGCCAGGCAGAGAATCTCTCCTCTGGCCAGGCTGAAATCAAGGCCATCAACCGCTTTAACCAGGGAAGGCTCTTTGCTGAGCAAAGAGGTGAGGAACCCCTTACGGGCGGCAAAATGAACCTCGAGACCCGTAACCCGCAGTAAATCATTCTGCTCCACATCTAAGAGCGCATCAGTCACGCCGATACACCTCCCCTCAACAGATGGCAAAGGGCCAGATGGCCGGCTGAAAGTTCAACAGGCTGAGGCTCTTCTGCACGGCAGGGGCCAAAAACCGCTGAGCATCTTTCATGAAAACGGCAACCTGCAGGCGGATATAGTAAATTCGGCGGGTCCCCGGGAATCGAATGGGCCAGGTGGCGTTCTCCCTCGATATTGGGAAAGGCGGCAATCAAAGCCTGGGTATAGGGGTGAGCCGGGTTTTCAAATATTTTTTCAGTAGGACCGCTTTCGATGATTTGCCCGGCATACATCACTGCCACCCGGTCGCAGGTCTCGCCGACAACTGAAAGATCATGGGTGATCAGGATCATCCCCATCTGCCTTTCCCGGCGCAACTTTTCAAGCAGCTGCAGAACCTGGGCCTGAACCATAACATCCAAGGCTGTCGTCGGTTCATCACCAATCACAATCTTGGGGTTACAGGCAATCGCCATAGCGATCATCACCCGCTGGCGCATCCCGCCGCTGAATTCGTGAGGGTATTCTTTGATCCGCGAGGGATCTATCTCTACTTGCTCAAAAAGTTCAGCAGTCCTTACGTAAGCTTCCCTTTCAGTCATCTTGTCGTGAATTCGCAGCGCTTCAACAATTTGATCGCCAACCCGTCTGACCGGGTTCAGGGCATTCATTGCCCCCTGAAAGACAATGGCGATCTCCTTCCAGCGAATGCGGCGCAACTCATCTTCCATTGCCCGGGAAATATCACGCCCTTCGATGCTGATTTTTCCGGCCATCACCCGGGCGTTATCGGGGAGCAGTTTAATCAGCGAGAGGGCTGCAGTGGTTTTGCCCGATGCCGATTCGCCAACCAGGCCAAGCGCTTCGCCCCGTTCGAGCTGCAGACTGATATTTTCGCAGGCGCGGACAAAGCCTTCCTTCAGTTTGTAATAAGTGGTCAGGTTCTCTACTTCGAGCAGTTTCACTGGTCGCGCCTCCTCAGCTTCGGATTAAGCACTTCGTCCAAGGCATAACCGATAAAGGTAAAGCTAAGCACTACCAGCACAACACAGATCCCCGGTGGCAGCAACCACCACCAGGCACCATGTGAAACCGCCCCCATGGAAAAGGCAAAGTGTAACATCACGCCCCAGGTCACCCGGGTCGGATCACCCATCCCCAGAAAACTGAGCGTAGTCTCTGAAAGGATGGCTATAGCCGCCACCAATACAGTATTGGCGAAGATCAGCGGAAAAACATTGGGCAAAATATGGTGGAACATAATGTGGCTGTCCCCGCTGCCGATCGCCCTGGCCCTTTCAACATATGGTCTCTCCTTGATGCTTAAGGTCTGCGAGCGGATGATCCTGGCGGTGCCGGCCCAGCTGGTAATCCCGATCACAAAAATGATATTGCCGAGGCTCGGCCCGAGCAGGGCAGCCATGACCAACATCAGGGGCAGCCAGGGAATTACCAGGAATACATCAGTTATCCGCATCAGCAGGGAGTCAACACCCCGGCCATAGAAGCCGGAGACAATACCGATCAAAGTCCCGATCACCATCGAGATGGCGGTGGCGGCCACCCCAACCAGCATCGACACCCTGGAACCGATGATCACCCCAGCTAAGATGTCTTTGCCCAGATCGTCGGTTCCCAGCCAAAAACCGCTTGTTGGCGGGTGCATAACCTGGGTTGCGCCATCGATTGACATTGTAGTGATGCTGACCAGCAGCGGGCCGAAAATTGCCATTAGGGTAAAAAAGATTAAAATTGCCAGGCCGATCAGGCCCATCGTGTTCTGACTGTAAATGGACCAGAAGTTAGAAAGATTCTTTTTCCAGAGGGCCAGGCGCTCGTTTTTAACCGCAGTACTTTGCATTACCCCGCCCCCGCCCAATGATTTAACCCGCGGATCAAGATAGCGGTAAAGAATATCGGCGCAGAAGTTCGCTGCGATTACGGCAATCGTTACAAAAAGAAAAAGACCTTGTAATACCGGATAATCCCGGTTGGTCAGCGCCGTGTACATCAAGCGGCCAAGGCCTGGCCAGGAAAAAACTGTCTCGATCTGGATTGCCCCCCCGACGATGAAACCGAGATTGATAGCAATCAGGGTCACTACCGGCAGCATGGCATTGGGCAGGGCATGTTTGCGCAGCAGGTCGCGGTTGCTGACCCCCTTGGCCCTGGCGGTGAGCATGTAATCTTCGCGCATCACCTCGAGCAGAGAGCTGCGCATGATCAAGACATATTCACCTACCAGGATCAGGGCAAAAGTAACTGTGGGTAAAAACAGATGGTGCGCTTTAGATGCCAGCTCTGTCCAGAAAGAGGTGTAAAAAACCCCGGGCATCCCCATGCCGCCAAGGGGAAAGACCTGCCAGTAGACAGCAAAAATCATGACCATAATAATCGCCACCCAAAAAGTGGGCATCGAATAAAGAATCAGGGAAGTGCTGAGGCCGATGATGTCGATCCGCGTGCCCCTCTTCCAGGCCAGAATAACCCCCAATAAAACACCGAGAACAATGGAAAGGACCGTTGCCGTACCAACCAGCAGGATGGTAGCCGGGACTCTTTCCATGATCACCTCGATGACCGGTTGCCTGTAGTTAAAAGATGAACCGAGATCACCTGTAAAAAGGTCACGCAGGTAAATCCAGAATTGAACCAGGCGTCCTTCGTTTAAGCCGAATTGCTCACGCACTCTTTCCAGGGCATCGGCGGAAATCTTCGGGTTGCGGATCAAAACCCGGATCGGGTCGCCGGGCATAATCCGGAAGAGGAAAAAATTCATGGCAATGACGATCAGGATCGTAAACCCTGCCTGCATTATTTTTTGGAACAGGTAACCGCGCATATTCAATGGGCATCCCTCCCGGGCAGCAACTTAAAAGAGAGGCCGGAAAGGATTACCGGCCTCTCCCATAATTGTCTCCAGACACTGCCTGGTCCTTATTCGATCGGACGTAGTTGTTCATAACTGTCGATTACATTGGTATACATCACCGGTCCGGTTCGCGGGTTACGCACCCAACCAGTGTAGCGATCGGTACGGTAAGCCTGCAGCTCCGGATCGTAAGAGAGCATGATATAAGCGGCATCATCGTAAAAGATCCTTTGCATCTCGTAAATCAATTCCCGCCGCTCTGCCCGGTCCATCGTCCGCTGCTGCTGCAGGTGAAGCTCATCATACGCAGAGTTCGAATAAAAACAGTCGCTCCAGGACATGATTTCATCGGTCGTGGCAATTTTTAGAATTGAGGTAGGATCTACATCAACATACCAGCCCCAGATGAACAGGTCAAAATCGCCTTCATAAATCCGATCGGTCAGGGTGCCCTCGTCGATAACGCTAATCTCAATACCGATGCCGACCCCTGACAGCATATCCTTGATTAGTGAAGCCATCTTCTGGTTGTCGGGCGACTCTGAGCGGATCAACAGGGTATAAGACATCAGCTCGCCGTCGGGGCCAACTCTCAGCTCTTGGCCTCCGCGCTGGTAACCGGCCTCCTCAAGAATAGCTTCCGCCTGATCGGGATCAAAACTACGAAAATCAGCACCCGGATCCAGGTGCCAGTATTCAAATAGCGGAGGCACCAGGGTCGAAGCCACTTCACCATAACCCATCAGCGCCACATCAATCAGCTCCTGGCGGTCGATCGCATACTCGATTGCCATCCGCACATTCTTATCCAACAGGTGAGGATTACCAAGCGAATCAGGATCGTCCCAGACATTGAAAGCCAACTCGGTAAATGATGGAGAATCAGCCTCAAGAGTTATGATATTCGGATCATTTGCATCCTGGAGGGCTTTGAACTGCGCTCCCGGCACATCGGAGATAATGTCAAGTTCGCCCTGTTTCAAGGCCTCGACCATCAGGTCGGTGTTGGCATAAATCATAAAGATCACCTCGTCTAAAGCCGGGCGGCCTTTGAAGTAATCCTCGTTAACAACCAACCTGGTATATTCGCCTTTACGGTGATCAACAACCTTGAAAGGTCCGGTCCCAATGGGATTGTCGTTGGCAAATTCGCCCTCGGCATCTTCAGGGTCGATCTCCGACCAGATATGAGCCGGTAAAATCGGCACTAAAATCTGGGGCATCCAGGCGATCGGCACATCGGTTTTGATCGTCAGGGTATAATCATCAATAACCTCTATTTCTTCCATTGAGGCGACATAATCATAGAAATAACCAAGCTCGTTGTCACGAATATATTCGAAAGTAAATTTTACGTCTTCAGCAGTAAAAGGCTCTCCGTCATGCCAGGTTACCCCTTCCTGCAGAGAAAAAGTCCAGAGTGTTCCCGATTCGTCTACTTCCCACTCCCGGGCCAGCTCAGGTATTACATTCATATCTTCGTCCCAGCTCATCAGGAAGTTGTAGGTCAGGTACATC
The DNA here is from genome assembly GCA_041309745.1 of Bacillota bacterium. Lineage (GTDB taxonomy): Bacteria > Bacillota > Dethiobacteria > DTU022 > DTU022 > UBA993. Next base: position 5,587 of record JBFYYZ010000158.1, read on the forward strand.
ACTTCATAAGCCTGAACCGACCAAATAACCATTGGGTTGAGGCTTTCAATTTCACGCATGTACCCGCTTCTGAAAACATACTGGGACTCCTGGGTGCCCCCGCCACATCCGGTAAGAGCAACACTACAGAGCAACAGAACAACTAAAAGCAAAGGGAGCCACTTTAATCTTTTCATCTTAACAAACAGACCTCCTCACAATGATATAATCGCACGGCCTTAAGCTAAAAAATAAGAACTATCGCCTCCTCTATTCGCTCTTAAATGCTTCTTTCAGACCTGGCTTCTTCCAGGATCGCTTCTAATTCGCGGCACACCGCCTCGCTGACCAGCACACCGGGATGCTCAGCCAGCAGCTGCCCGATTTTTTCCCTGGCCTGCTCCCTGATTGTAACCGATCCGGTAGCCCGCCATTCTTCATAAGGCGCTTCGTTGCCCAGTGTGCCTGTAAAAATTTCTCCTTTACGCATGAAATCCCTGGTATGTTCCTGGGCCAAAAAATGACCGCCCCTCATCACCGCACTGACGACTTCGGCGCCAATGGCCTCTTCGTTTACGACAATGCCCTTTTGGCGATGCATGATCATGGCATAAATCTGATCATCAATAACCAGCTGTTCAGCGCTGGCCAGCAGACCGGCATTAAGAGCGCCGATACCGGAGACCATTGTTGCGCCGGCCAGGACCGGGTAAAGGCCGTTGATCGCCCGTTCAAATCCTGACTGCAAATCCGGTTGTGCCGAACCGGTGTCCAGGCCGTAGACTCCGGAAGGTAATCCATAATAACGGGCCAGCTGGGCAGTACAGGCTCCGGAAAAACCGATATCGGGATCTCTGCCGCTGACACAGCCGGTGCGCATATTCGCCCCTGCCAGCCGGCAGGTATAAACGAGAGGAGTTTTGCCGTTGACGAGACGGGCTAAGACCAGAAAAGCCAGCTGTTCAGCATTTTGCTGGACCAGGCCCCCGGCCAGAGTGACAGGGGCGGTTAAACCGCGGGTCGGGCAGGGCAGCATGGTAATCGGTAAACCGGAGCGGGCACTTTCGATCATTGCCTCCGTTATATCAACCGGAAAGTTCAGCGGGCTGAGAGGAGATATGGATAAAGTACCCATCGGTTTTTCAACCAGTTTTTTAACACTGCCCCTGACCGCCGCAGCGATGCGGATCAGGTAACTGATCTCCCACCGATCCGAGGCAGTGCCGATATCTACAGGCTTGGCAGTATTCTGCAGCGTATAAGCCGTCATCGCCAGGGAGGCAATCTCTTCCGGCAGGTCGGTTGGTCTCAAGCTTGGCACTACCATGTCCGGATGGTTCAGGGAGTCGCTGATCCTGATAAAATCAATCAAGTCATGCAGCGTAGCTTCACGGATCCGATTATCACCGGGATCGAGTAGTACAGAAACTGAGCCGAAATTGTGGGTATAGGATCGGGAAGCTTCAGTAAGGGGCAGCACAATGCTTTCGTCAACACCGTAAAGGGTAACCGGTACTTTATGAGCAAGGCAATCTTCAACCAGTCGGGACGGAAATAAAAGCCGCCTGCCATCTTCAAGGCAGCCGGCGGACATTAAGATTTCCCTGGCTTCACCACCCTCAACAACTGCCCCCGTTTCCTGCAAAATTTTTAAGGTTATATCATGAATTAAGTGTAGATCTTTTTCCGACAAAGGCTCAAACCGCAACAGTTATTGCTCCTTTCTCTTATGCCAGATTAAGCATTGCTTTAATTTTCTTCACTCCCGCTAGAGCATCCGCTGCGTAAGCATCGGCCCCGATCTTCAGAGCCCACTCCTCGGAGAGGGGCGCTCCACCGACAATTACTTTTACCTTTTCACGCAATCCCTTCTCGACCAAAAGGTCGATGATCTTCCTTTGTTCCTGGATTGTCGTTGTCATCAGGGCAGATATACCGAGAATCTCTGCCCCGTTATCCTCTACGGAGCG
>JBFYYZ010000159.1:0-4274 GCA_041309745.1 Bacillota bacterium
TAAGCAGGATTAGACTGCCCGGCGCAGAATAGATGCTATGCTGGAAGGTGCAGGAGGTTGTCGTGAAAACTATCGGACTTATTCCCAATTGGCGCAAGAAAAATGCCAACCTGGTGGTAGATAAAATCGATCATTTTTTCTCCCAGCGCAGTATTGAATTGAATACTGCCGACGCGGCCCGGGTCGATTTTTACAGTGAAACTTCGCTGGCCGATCAACTGGCCGACTGGCGCGAAAGTATGGATCTGATTATTGTCGTCGGCGGGGACGGAACAATCTTAAGAGTGGCCAGAGATTTGGCCTGCTGGAACCTGCCGGTGCTCGGCATTAACCTGGGCCACAAAGGTTTCCTTGCTGAAATTGAAGTTGAGCAGATGGAGCGCTTTCTACAGTATGTTGCCACCGATCAGTACACCTATCACGAGAGAATGATGCTAGACACCAGGTTACGACGCGATAATCAGGAGCTGGCAGCCTACCTTGCTTTAAATGACATTGTTGTTTCGCGCGGACCTTTTTCGCGGATCATCGAAGTAGAATCTTACATCAACGATGATTTCATGGAAAGCTATTTCGGTGACGGGTTAATTGTTGCTACCCCGACCGGATCAACAGGATATTCGCTCTCGGCTGGCGGTCCAATCGTCAACCCTACCATGCAGCTTTTTGTGGTAACGCCGATCTGTCCTCATAGTCTCTATAACCGCTCGGTAATCATCAGCGGTAGAGACCTGATCAGGCTGCAGGTTGATTCCCGTCAGGTAGAAGTTATGCTCACTGTAGACGGCCAGGTTCGCCATACCATTGAGGATGATGATCAAATTATCATTAAACGTTCAGAGCAAACCGTCAAGCTTGTCTCTTTCCAGGACTATACATTCTACCGGATGCTGCACAAGAAGCTGAAAGCATAGCTGCAGGGAGGCTGATCGATGTTATTTGAGCTCAATGTATCTAATTACGCGCTAATTGAAGATCTTAAAATCAACTTCAGCCCCGGCTTTAATGTTTTAAGCGGCGAAACTGGGGCTGGCAAGTCGATTATTATCGGTGCGATCAATCTTCTTTTAGGCGAGCGGGCCGCGGTTGAACAGATTCGCCAGGGCAGTGAACAAATTCTGATCGAAGGTGTCGTGCGGGTAGAACCGCAGTTGGAAGCGGAGATGAATGCCCTGCTGGAAGGTGCCGGAATCAACAGTGATGACGAACTCTTGCTGGCCAGAGAAGTTTCGCGCAATGGACGCAGTGTGGCCAGGGTAAACGGCCGGGCAGTGCCAGTTGCATTCCTTAAAGAAATCGGCCAACTATTAGTCGATCTGCATGGACAGCATCAGCATCAATCCCTGCTGCGTCAGGATCAGCACATCGAGCTGCTTGATTCTTTCGGGGGGGAATCTTTGGCAGCAGCGCGTAAAAAGCTAAGTGAACTATGGCGCCGGAAGCTGGAGTTAAAAAAAGAGCTATCCGCTTATGGTGAAGATAATGCCGAACGGGAAAGGCGCGTTGATTTATACGCCTACCAGGTAAAAGAGATCAGCGAAGCCTCTCTCCAGCCGGGTGAAGATGAAGAACTGGCCGAGCGGGAGAAGCTTTTATCAAATGCAGAAAAAATATGTAATGCTGTAGTCCGGATCTACGGTGAACTGTTCAGTGGCGAAGAAGAAGGATTGGAGCAGTCCGTTGTTGATCGCCTGGGTCGCCTGTCCGCGCTTTTATCCGAAGTAGCAGCTATAGATCGTGGTCTCGAACCGCTGGTTGAACTTTTTTCTTCGGCTTCCGCTCAGTTGGACGAGGTAGCCTATGAACTGCGTGATTATCAAAATAAGTTTGATTTTGAGCCGTCCGAGCTGGTAGCTATCCAGGAACGACTGAACCTGATAAATTCACTGAAGCGCAAATACGGGGGCACGATTGAAGCGGTGCTTGATTTTGGCAGTGAAGCCCAGAGCGAGATGGAGCGGTTGCAGAACAGCGAAGCCATGGTGGCGAAGATCGAAGGTGATCTAACCGCACTGGCCGAAGAGTTGGTTAAAGAGAGCGCCGAGCTGAGCCGCTTAAGAAAAGAGAGTGCCGCAGAGCTTGAGAAATTGATTGAAGAGTGCTTGCAGGAGTTAGCGCTGCCCAGCGCCCGCTTTGCCGTAAAAATTGAGCGGAAACAGGAAGTTGCTGTGTTGGGGATTGATGCCGTGGAGTTTCTATTTTCAGCGAACCGTGGCGAGGAGGTCAAACCGCTGGCCAAGATCATTTCCGGGGGGGAAGTAGCCAGGGTGATGCTGGCCCTGAAAACAGCGCTGGCTCGTCAGGATCTGATCCCTACCCTTATTTTTGATGAGGTCGATGCAGGAATCGGGGGCGCCACGATCCAGTCGGTAGCCGAAAAACTCTCCAAACTGGCCCGGCACCACCAGGTGATGTGCGTAACACACAGCCCGCAAATAGCATCAATGGCCGATTCCCATATCCGGTTATTTAAAGAAGAAAGTGGGGAGAGAACTTTGACCCGGGCGGACCTGTTGGATAACGGGGAAAGACGCCGGGAGCTGGCCAGGATGCTGGATGGGGCAGGTATCGATCAGATCAGCCTGCAGCATGTTGACAATATGCTAAAACGGGCAACCGAATTTAAAAAGAACTAGCCGCAGGAGGGGGTTTTTGAAATTAGCGCTCACCTTGAGGAGGTAACCATTGCCTCTAACTATATCTATAGGGGAAGAATTATCAATGTCAGGCAGGATCGGGTGAAAGTAAAAGGTAATATAGAAACCTTGCGTGAAATTGTTGAACATCCCGGGGCCGTGGCGATCCTGGCCTTGAATGAGCAGGAAGCAGTAATTCTGGTCAGGCAGCACCGCCAGCCCTTTAAAGAGCTGCTGCTGGAAATCCCGGCCGGCAAGCTGGAGCCGGGTGAAGAGCCGCTGGAATGCGCCAGAAGGGAGCTGCTTGAGGAGACAGGTTTTGCAGCAGCCGAGTGGAAAGAAAACGGCTGTTTTTATCCCTCTCCCGGTTTCTGTGATGAAAAGATCTATTTATTTTCGGCATTAGGATTAACCACTCAAGAGTCAGCTACTGCTGACCCCGATGAAAATATTGAAGTGGTCTTTGTGCCGCTTGCCGAGATTGGTAATTTGATCGACAGCGGCGCCATTAAAGACGGTAAGACGATTATTGCCCTACAAAAAATGCTGCTTCAAAAATGTGCAAAATATAATTAATTGTTAATAATTTTTTGAAAATCTTTATTCCTTCAGGCAGGTATTTTGAAAACTGCCGTTGAATACTTGTGTTACTTATCTCTGTGAGGTCCACATTTTTAATGGAAAAACAAATCAATAATTACATGCACTATCTCGCCGTTGAAAAAGGCCTGTCAAAGAATACACTCGAATCGTACCGGCGTGATCTGCTTAAATTTATTGCCTTTATGAATCAGACTCAGATTATAAAACCGGAAGAGGTTGATCGTGAAGCACTAAATATTTTTATAGCCGATCTCAAAAAAAAAGGGCGGGCGACCTCTACAATTTCCCGCTGCATCGCCTCGATCCGTTCTTTTTTTAATTACCTTTTGCAGGAAGGGTTCATCGATAAAAATCCCACCCTGGAACTGGAATCTCCGAAACTTGAGAAGAAACTGCCCAGGGTTCTGACCACCGGTGAAGTAGATCGGTTGTTGGCCCAACCGGTAGTCGGAGAAAATAACGGTCTGCGGGATAAAGCAATGCTAGAGCTCCTTTATGCTTCAGGGATCAGGGTTTCCGAACTGGTATCTTTAAATATCAGCGATTTTGATCCACGAGTCGGTTTTTTACGCTGCAGCGGCAAAGGGATGAAAGAGAGGATTGTTCCGATCGGTTCGCTGGCGATCAATTCAGTTAACAAATATCTGGCGGGATCAAGGCCGCGTCTTTTAAAATCGAATGGTGAAACATCGCTTTTTGTTAACCAGCACGGAAACAGAATGACCCGCCAGGGTTTCTGGAAAATTTTAAAGAAATATGCCCGTAAATCCAAAATTAACGGCGAAATTACTCCACACACCCTGCGTCACTCTTTTGCCACCCACCTGCTTGAGAACGGGGCAGATCTGCGTTCGGTACAGGAAATGCTCGGCCACTCGGATATCTCAACCACTCAGATTTACACCCAGATTACCAGGAGAAAGATACGGGAGATTTATGACCAAACCCACCCCCGGGCCTAGCCTAAAAGCGCGCAGAGTAATCATTGTTGTCCTGGACGGTGCCGGAGTAGGTGCGTTGCCCGATGCCGACCAG
>JBFYYZ010000160.1:0-3699 GCA_041309745.1 Bacillota bacterium
ATGTGATTGAGAGCGGCTCGGTCAGCGGCGCTGCGGTAATTAAATCGCATCACAATGTCGGGGGGCTGCCCACCGAACTTGGTTTTGAACTGGTGGAACCCCTGCGGGAACTGTTTAAGGATGAAGTGCGCCTGGTAGGCGCCGAGCTGGGTCTGCCGGACGTGATTTTAAAGAGGCAGCCTTTCCCCGGTCCCGGATTGGCTGTGCGGATTATTGGTGAAATTACAGCTGAAAAATTAGACTTGCTGCAAAGCGCCGATGCTGTGGTGCGGGAAGAGGTGGCGCAAGCCGGACTGTCCGGTGGTTTGTGGCAGTATTTTGCCGTTCTAACTGGTGTAAATGTGGTTGGGGTTAAAGGTGATGATCGCCATTACGGGCCGGTAGTGGCAGTTCGGGCAGTGGTTTCGGAAGATGCCATGACCGCAGACTGGGCCCGCCTGCCTCACGACCTGCTGGAAAAGATCTCAGCCCGTATTACCGGGGAAATACCGGAAGTGGCCCGGGTAGTTTACGACATTACCTCTAAGCCACCTGGCACAATTGAGTGGGAGTAGCTACTTTAAATATTTTCACAGATATCGATAAAGTATTGGTGAACCCTTAAATCATCGGTTAGTTCGGGGTGGAAGGAAGTGGTCAGCATTAGCCCCTGCCTGGCCGCAACGATCCCCTCTTCCAGCCGGGCCAGCACTTCTACCCCGGCTGCGGCCTCCTCGATTTTCGGGGCCCTGATAAAAACAGCAGTCAGGGCCGGTTCAAAGGAGTCAAACTGCAGCTCGGTTTCAAAACTTTCCCGTTGGCGGCCAAAAGCGTTACGCTTGACCTTGATGTTCATCAATCCAAGATGTGGCTGGCCGGGAAGCCCGTCAGAAACTTCTTCTGCCATCAGGACCATACCGGCACAGGTGCCGAATACGGCCAGGCTTCCGTCGCAGCAACGTTCTCTAATCGATTCGGCCAAGCCGAAGATCTCGAGCAGCTTGCCGATGGTGGTGCTCTCCCCACCCGGTATGATCAGGCCGCTGACCTTGTCCAAGGCTGTTTTTTCTTTTACGGAAACCGCATCAACCCCGCACCGCTCAAGGTGGTTTAAATGCTCCGAGACAGCGCCCTGGACTGCCAGCACCCCAACTTTCATCTGCTTAAATACCTCGCTCCTGCATCCGGTCAGCTGCTGTGAGGGAAGACATTTCAAGGCCGGGCATCGCTTCACCCAAGCCCTTGGAAACTTTGGCCAGCACTTTCGGATCTTTATAGTGCAGGGTTGCCTGGACAATTGCTTCGGCAACCAGTTCCGGTTGTTCAGACTTAAAGATGCCGGAGCCGACAAAGATGCCGTCAGAGCCGAGCTGCATCATTAACGAAGCGTCGGCGGGAGAGGCTATTCCCCCGGCGGCAAAGTTAACAACCGGCAGCCTTCCAGCCTCGCGCACCTCTTTTAACATCTCTATTGATACGCCCATCTCTTTGGCCATTACAACCAGTTCATCATCTGCCTTGCCTAGCACCTGGCGTATCTGGTCCATTACCTTACGCATGTGGCGAACCGCCTCAACCACGTTGCCTGTTCCCGGCTCACCCTTGGTGCGAATCATCGCTGCTCCCTCCGAGATGCGGCGCAGCGCTTCACCTAAATCTCTGGCCCCGCAGACAAAAGGCACTTTAAAAAGATGTTTGTTAATGTGATATTGTTCGTCAGCCGGGGTTAAAACTTCGCTTTCATCGATGTAATCGACCCCAAGTTCTTCTAAGATCTGGGCCTCGGCAAAGTGGCCGATGCGCACTTTGGCCATGACCGGGATCGTTACGGCGTCCATTATTTTCAAAATAATTTCTGGATCGGCCATGCGAGCTACGCCACCTGCCGCCCTGATGTCGGCCGGTACCCGCTCTAAGGCCATCACGGCAACTGCGCCCGCTTTTTCAGCGATCCGGGCCTGTTCAACGGTCGTAACGTCCATGATTACGCCGCCTTTTTGCATCTGGGCCATCCCTTTTTTAACCCTGTAAGTACCCTGTTCTTTCATTCTCTTCCTGCTCCTCTCACAGATCAAGATAGCGCTCGGTGCCTGTCGGTCTGATCGGCAGACCTCTCGCGGTTAAATATTTTTTTATATCCTCAATGCTATAGGTGCCAAAATGTAAAATAGAAGCTGCCAGTACTGCATGGGCCCCGCCTATGGTCAGCGCCTCATAAAGATGCTCCAGGGTGCCTGCACCGCCGGAGGCGATCACCGGAATTTTTACTGCACCGGTTACCTCTGCCAGCAGCTCCAGGTCGTAACCATCTAGGGTGCCGTCCGCGTCCATCGAGGTCAGCAGGATCTCGCCTGCCCCCAGTTGTTCGGTCTCAGTAACCCATTCAATAACATCTTTGCCGGTCGGGGTACGTCCGCCATGGCTGTAAACTTCCCAACGTAAACCGTTACTTGAGCAGCCCGCTCTTCCAGGAGCGGTTACCCTTTTTGCATCGATAGCTACCACAATGCACTGGCTGCCAAAGCGTGCCGCTCCGGCTTCGATCAGCTGTGGGTCATGCAAGGCGGCGGTGTTGAGAGAAACCTTATCTGCACCCGATTGCAGCAGCTCTTGCATAAACTCCGGGGAGTCAATTCCTCCACCTACGGTGAGGGGAATAAAAACGGCATCGGCAGTTTTACTGACCACGTCAACGATAGCCCGACGCTTTTCAACAGACGCGGTAATATCAAGAAAAACCAGTTCGTCTGCACCTTCAGTGCTGTAAAAACCAGCTCTTTCAACCGGGTCGCCTGCGTCCCTAATATTAACAAAGCGGGTGCCTTTAACAACACGGCCATCCCGCACATCCAAACAGGGAATAATTCGTTTTGCAAGCATCAATAAAAACTCCCGGTAAAGCAATTATTAACTACTGTCGATCGGCTATAATCTTACCAAAATTGCTAATCAGGCGCAAGCCTGCCGGGCCGCTCTTTTCTGGGTGAAACTGGACGCCGAAGAGGTTTTTTGCCTCAATTGCGGAGGCAAATTCCAGGCCGTATTCAGTCTTTGCGGCAATATGCTTGGCTGCTTCCGGCTCAACGTAAAAAGAATGGGTAAAGTAAAAATAGGCGCCCTCTTCAAGGCCGGCGAAAAGCGGTGAACTGGTGACCGGCCGGGCCAGGTTCCACCCGACATGTGGCACAGGCAACCCAGCCGGAAAGCGCTTTGAAAAACCAGGGATAATATTTAGGCCTGAGGCTGTCTCTTTAGCTAGGCTAGCTTCTTCGCTGCCCGCCAGCAGCAGCTGCATCCCCAAACAGATTCCTAAAAATGGTTTTCCGGCGACGACTGCCTCACAAATCGGATCGTTTAAACCCTTTTTTTTGATTTGTGCCGCTGCATGACCGAAAGATCCCACTCCTGGAAAAATCAGCGCTCTAGCTGTCCTGATTATCTTCGAGTCATCGCTGACAGTCGCTTTAAGCCCAGCGGCTTTTACTGCCTTGTATACTGAGCTTAAGTTGTCGCTGCCGCTATCAATAATAACAATAACAATTTCGGTCATGGGCTAATCCTTTCGTAGTTGCCGCTAGGAGTATCTTTTTCTTGATTAAGCATCTACTCCCTATCCTAAGGGATAGTCTCTATACTCCCTCCCTCAGGAAGGCTCCAAAACTCCCTCCCTCAAGGGATAGTCTCTATACTCCCTCCCCCTCGAGGGGGGAGGGTCGGGGT
>JBFYYZ010000161.1:0-4163 GCA_041309745.1 Bacillota bacterium
ACGGCATGGAGATGGTGATGCCCGGTGATAATGTGAACATGGATATCGCGCTGATTACCCCGATCGCGGTTGAAGAAGGCGTGCGCTTCGCGATTCGCGAAGGCGGCCGCACCGTCGGCGCCGGCGTGGTCACCGCGGTCAGCGAGTAATAAGGATCAGGAACTGATGCTCATTAAAGGGGCGGGCCTACATCCACCGCCCCTTATTCATGCTTTAATTGTTGACATACCGAAAGATATTATGATAGATTCATATTTGCGAGTTTAAGAGGCAGGTGGAATAAAAATGCGTGTAACAGTTCATATGGCCTGCGGTGAATGTAAAGAGCGGAACTACACAACCCGCAAGAACAAGAAAAACAATCCGGACCGGATTGAGATGAAAAAGTATTGCAGCCGTTGCAAAGTGCATACCCTGCACAAGGAAACCAAGTAATACTGATCAGTTTTACCAAAACCAATTACGAGTAGTCCGCTGTTTAGCAGGCAACCAAGGTGAGGGATTAAAAGGATGCGTTTTTTAAAACGGATAGGCAAATTTATTGGTGAAGTCAGGGGCGAGCTGAAAAAAGTAAACTGGCCGACCAAGCGTGAGTTCAGCGTTTTTACCGGCATTGTATTATCGGCCGTACTTGTGATCGGCGTCTTTTTTTGGATCCTTGATACAATATTCCTGGCTATTTTGCAGCTGGTAATTCGCTAAAATCAGCAGGGCCAAAGTAAAGGTAAGGAGTGTGACCGGAAATGCCGCGGCATTTCCTCTATGATGAACACTGAAGCAAAAACGGGAACTAAAAACAGCCTCGAAGAGGTTGCCCAAAACGAAAACGGCATCGAAAGCGAAGAGAGCCAGGTAAAAAAAGACTGGTATGTAATTCATACCTATGCTGGTTATGAGAAAAGGGTCATGACCAACCTGGAAAGACGTGTCGATTCGATGGACATGAAGGACAAGATCTTCAGGATCATGGTGCCGACGGAGAAAGAAATAACCAGTCGCAGCGGTCAGAAGCGGACTGTCGAAAAAAAAGTTTTTCCCGGTTATGTTTTGGTGGAGATGGTCATGGATGACGACTCCTGGTACGTGGTTCGTAACACCCCCGGGGTAACCGGGTTTGTCGGTCCCGGGTCAAAACCGGTACCCTTAAGTGAAAAAGAGATAACCAATATCCTGCGTTCCGTAGGAGTGGTGGAAGGCAAACCGCGTATCGATTTTGATTTGCAACAGGTGGTGCGTGTGGTCAGCGGGCCGTTTAAGAATTTTGAAGGCAAGGTTGAAGAGATCAACAGCGAAAAAGGCACCGTAAAGGTATCTGTATCGATGTTTGGACGTGAAACACCGGTAGAACTTGAGTTCCACCAGGTGATTAAATTTTAATCAGCGCTGTGGCGCTTCATTGCAAGCAGCTACAGCCGGGAGGTAAGGTTAATCATGGCTAGAAAGAAAAAAATTATTGGGATGACCAAACTGCAGATACCGGCCGGCAAGGCAACCCCTGCCCCTCCGGTCGGCCCGGCTCTTGGTCAGCACGGGGTCAATATTATGGCCTTTTGCAAAGAGTTTAACGATCGCACCGCTCAGGATTCCGGGCTAATTATCCCCGTTGAACTGACCGTTTATGAAGATCGTTCTTTTTCCTTTATCACTAAGACTCCGCCCGCAGCTGTTTTACTGAAAAAAGCGGCTGGTCTTGAAAAAGCATCCGGCGAGCCTAACCGGGTTAAAGTCGCAACAATTTCGCGCGACAAGGTGAAAGAGATCGCCGAACAGAAGATGGAAGACCTCAATGCTTACGATGTGGATGCTGCAGCCAAAATTATTGAAGGCACAGCCCGCAGCATGGGCATCGTTGTTGAAGGATAGTCTTAAAAACCGGCAAGATCTAATTTAAGTGGGAGGGCTAAACAGCCCGCAGACCACGGGAGGTTAAAGAAAAATGCCAAAAAGAGGTAAGAAGTACGAAGAAGCACGCAAGCAGTATGACCGCGATCAGAAGTATGAGCCGGCGGAAGCCCTGCGCCTGGTGCAAGAGATGAGCAAACGCTCTTTCGACGAGACAGTAGAGCTGGCAGTTCGTTTAGGCGTAAACCCGAAACACGCCGATCAGCAGGTTCGCGGCTCACTGGTTCTGCCACACGGCACCGGTAAAACCCAGCGGGTTGCTGTTTTTGCCAAGGGCGAAAAAATCAAGGAAGCAGAAGTTGCCGGCGCAGACTTTGCCGGCGGCGATGATCTGGTGGCTAAGGTTCAGGAAGGCTGGCTCGATTTTGATGTGGCCGTTGCTACCCCAGACATGATGGGTTCGGTCGGTAAACTGGGAAAAGTGCTTGGGCCGCGGGGGTTGATGCCCAACCCAAAAAGCGGTACTGTAACCTTTGAAATTGAAAAGGCAATTAGCGACATCAAGGCCGGTAAAGTTGAATACCGTACCGAAAAGGCCGGCAATGTCCATGTGTCGATCGGTAAAGTGTCTTTTACTCATGACCAGTTGGTCGAAAACTTTAATGCGATTATGGAAACCCTGATTAAAGCCCGACCGGCGGCGGCTAAGGGGCAGTATATAAAATCTGTAACCGTCAGTTCGACCATGGGTCCGGGTGTTAAAACCAACGCCGGCCCGGATACAAAATAGTTTTAGAGCAAGTTTAAAAGTAATAAACTGTCTTTCCGTTGACGCCAGGCACACTATCGTTTAATGGCCCAACTCGGCCGCCTGTCCAGGAAAAGTTCGCTTTAGTTTTAAGAGAACAGGTTTTCTTAAAGCTGTTTTAGCGGGACTTTCCATCACGGAAAGTCCCTTTAAAGTTTACAGCCCTATAGCGTAAGGAGGTGAAGTTATTGATCACTAAGGATATGAAAAATAAGATGCTGGAAGAGGTAACCGAGGAGCTTAAAAATGCTGAGCTGGTAATCGTTACCGACTACCGTGGTTTGAATGTAAAGGCAATCAGCGACCTGCGCGGGCGCTTACGTAACGAAAGCTGTTTATATCGCATTACAAAGAACACTCTTAACCGTCTGGCCTGCAAGGCTGCCGGAGTTGAGCAGCTCGAGCCGCTCTTCGAAGGCCCTACGGCGATTGCTTATTCAAATGCGGATCCGGTTGCGGCGGCAAAAGTATTCAGTGATTTTGCCAAGGAAAATGAAGCACTAGTCATCAAGGGCGGGATATTGACCGGTCAGTTGCTGGACGAGCAGGCCATTAAGGCGCTGGGCGAGATACCGCCGCGCGAAGTTTTGTTGGCCAGGGTTGTCGGTGGTTTCCAGGCTCCCATTTCCGGTCTGGTCGGTGTGCTCCATGGCACCCTGCGCCAGTTGGTCTACACCCTAGACGCGGTAAGATTGCAGAAAGAAACGGCTTAAATAGAGCTTGATTAGAAAAAAAATATATTTAAACAATATTAATTTAAAGGAGTATCAAAAATAATGGCTAAAAGCGATAATAAAGTAAGCGAAATCATGGAACTGGTAAAAGGGATGACCGTTTTGGAGCTTTCCGAACTGGTCAAGGCAATGGAAGAAGAATTTGGTGTAACCGCTGCCGCACCGGTAGCAGTTGCCGCTGCCCCGGCCGGTGCAGCCGCTGCCGAGGAAGAAGAAAAAGATGAGTTTTATGTAGTCCTAACATCAGCCGGAGAAAAGAAAATCCAGGTAATCAAAGTTGTCCGCGAGATCACCGGCTTAGGTTTAAAAGAAGCAAAAGACTTAGTTGACGGCGCACCGAGTAACGTGCAGGAAAAAGTGAACAAAGAAGAAGCTGAAGCAACAAAAGCCAAGATTGAAGAAGCCGGCGGTTCGGTCGAGCTGAAGTAACAACTGAAGGTTTTTAAAAAAGAGATACAGTCAGGGAGCGTCTCCGAAACGCTCCCTTTGTATAATTTATTAAAAAAATTTACTTTGGTATAAAAATTGCTTTCTAAATGCTTGACGTTGCTAAATGCTTATGATAATATCTTAAGATGTCTAGTACTGCCACAAAGTGTAAATATAAGAAGTGATTTGCATCACCTACTCAATAATTTCATATCCTCAGGAGTCAGAGACGAACTGGCTGAGTCGATAAACTAGCCTGTTTATTAAAGAGTTAAATCATAAACCAGGTATCAGGGGAGTGATTTTTTTTAATGTCCAGCATTATTGTCGCTGAAAGAAAAGAACGTCGA
>JBFYYZ010000162.1:0-2983 GCA_041309745.1 Bacillota bacterium
TCCTGCTGATCAAATGGTATCACATAATCAGGACCCATGTATTCGGCGCCAAGGATGCTTTCCCGGTGAAAAAACTGCTCTTTTTCAAAAGGCTGAATGCCTACCCCGATTTTTTCAGCGAGAGCGCACTGTTCACGGTAAAAAGAATACTGCACTTTTGCGATTGAAGGGCAGTAGGCGTGAGAGTAGATCGAGTAATCATATTTGTCGGTGCCGTAAATAACTCCCCAGTTTTCCATTACGCCAACCCCTAAGATTGTGCCCGGGCAGTGCAGAACCGGATTAACGTTACTGAAGCCGATATCGAGTGCAGTATCGCCGGCATCGATACCATCATTTTGGGTGATGCAATCCATCGAGCCAAGATAATTGGCGCTTTCTAAAAAAGCTTCCTGATCTGTCATTGGCATAGCTGCTCCGCGCAGGGTAATGGCCCGGTAGTAAACCCGGATCCGGGGTAAAACCACCCCGCCCTTGATATCCACCCGGCTGCCGTATGGCGAACTGGACCAGCCGCCGATGATTACTTTTTTAGTGCAGCCTGCTTCACGCATCATTTTTCTGAGCAGTAGCGAGCCGAAATTATCAGGGAAAATGTGAATGACCATGCCATCTTCGAGGCAGGGGATCAGTTTTTCAAAGAAAACCTGGTGTCCAAAAGCCGGAGTGGTAATTACTACCAGCCCTGCACCTTTGACCGCTTCAGCCACATCCTCGGTAACCAGTTCCATCCTGGCAATGCCAGAGCGCTCGAAGCTGTGCAGGTTGAGCTGGGTGCCATAAAAATTAATGCCGCTTTCTTTTACGCCAAACAGGGTTTTTTCAGCAAACGGAGGCAAATCGCAGAGACGCACTTTAGCCCCGGCCAAAGCGCTATCTGCTGCCTGAGCTTTACCGACAGCTCCGGCACCGAGTACTGCGATTGGTTTTTCTTTTAGATACGACATACTTGCCACTTGATTATTATCCTCCTTTGAGTTGATCTTACCCAATACTCTTATGCAAATGCGATGCCAAGAGTCTGGTGGATAACAGTTTATTTAAAACCCCTAAATCAGGACAAAATCAGCATGTTTAAAAAGCAAAAGTAAATTAAAACTTAAAATTAACGCAATTTTTGCTTGCACGCAATACTATTTTGCATCAAACGGTGCAAACTACCGGTAAACCTGCCTAACATACTGTCTTGAATCTGCAGGCGCAAAATATTTTGCGCCTGCAGGGGCTTTTATAGATCAATCAGGCCTCGTAATCATCATAAGCCTGCCTGTATAACGCTTCAAGTTCTTCAACTGTTGGGATTCGGGGGTTACCATAGGTATTGTCGTTTTGTAGGGCAATCTCGGCCATGATTTTAATCTTTGCCGGATCGTGCACCTTTTTGTTCAGGGTCGTCAGCAAACCAACAGAGCGGGCAAAATTTTGCATGGCAACGGCAGCCCGATCCGCCGCTTCCAGCTTACCCAAACCCTCTATGTTCTCGCCCATCGCCAGGGCAACATCGATCATCCGCTCGACACAGGCCATGGTATTGAACCTGATTACCGGTCCGGCCATGATGGCCAGGGTTTCACCGTGACTGAGGCCGAACTTAGAGGTAAGCTGCAATCCTGAAGAATGAATCAGAGCGCAGCCGGTATTCATAGCCAACCCGGCCTCCGTTGCCCCAAGCAGCATCTGTTCCCGCGCTTCCAGATCGCTGCCATTGGCCACAGCCCGCCCCAGATATTTGAAAATGCGGCGGATGGCCGAGATGGCGTACATATCGGTAAGTGGCATCTTATAGCGATGGTAGTAAGCCTCGAGAGCATGGATCAGGGCATCATAACCGGTCGCTGCCGTCAGTTTCGGCGGCATGCTGACAGTCATTTCCGGATCGAGCAGGGCCACTTTAGGCATGCACATCCAACCCCCGCAAAAGCCCTTGTAGTTCTCAGCCGTGTTGGTAACAACCGTCCAGCAGCCGACATCACTACCGGTACCGGCTGTAGTGGGAATCATAATTGTGGGGGGAATAGCATTTTTATTAGGCGTATCGTACGGATTAGTGACATAGTTAGACACAAAATTATCCCTGATCGAACCCGGGTTGGTAGCAATAATACCAATCGATTTTGCCGTATCTAAGTTGCTGCCGCCGCCTACCCCTACAATGACGTCACAACCCTCTTTTTTATAGATCCGGCAGCCGTTGTCGATCTGGTTATCGGTGGGATTTATATCGCAGTCGGTATATATATAATATTTTAATCCCTTATTTTTAAGGGAATCCTCGATCACTTTAAACGAGTCGAGCCCGGCCAGCAGCTTGTCGGTAACCAGAAAAACTTTTTCTCCACCGAGCTGTCTGACGTAGTCGCCGGTGTCGCGCACAACACCACGGCCGAATACCATGCGCTCGGGTCCCATGAACAGATTACCAGTCAGCATCTAGCTTGTTCCTCCATCCTGCAAGGTTTGTTCAACCTTTGAGTATCGCCATCAGAGTGCTTAAATCATCAAGTTGCTCCAGGTTGTCAATCAGGTCGACCACCTGATCGATAGCTTCAGGTTTAAGCACGCTGGCAGCCTGGTTCCTAAATTTTGCCTTCAGCTCTGCAGTCGACAGCGGATTACGCGGGTCGCCCCTGGGAATTCTCACCGTAGTGCTGACTATTTCGTCCCGGGCGGTGTTTATCTCAACCCGGGCTGCCTGTTCACCCTCTTGTTGGTAAGCACTTTCAAGTTCCGGATCAAGATTTACGGTTATTTTAGCAGCAAGAGCAGCAATCTCAGCGCTCTTAAGGTTATCATCACTGTACCAGCCAGGACCCGGCTCATAACCCAAAACTACCATTGCGGCAGTGTAGGGGATACAGAACTGGGCATCAACAGGGCTCTTCATCTCATAGATTTCCTGGGTCTTTACCCAGGAGAAAGAGTTAATGACGATGCCCCTGATCTCTTCCGGCTTCAGATGGTGTTTGCTTACAATCTGAGCGAT
>JBFYYZ010000163.1:0-3954 GCA_041309745.1 Bacillota bacterium
GCTTCTCGTCCCAGTCTGACATTTTAAAACCCATTGATTTCTTCTCCAGGGACTCCTTGTAGGCAGCGTACAATTTAATCATGCCGTCCATAATGGCACGGTGATCCTCACGGGTATCACCATTTACCAGCTGCTTTAACCTGGATAGAGACCCGAAAGGCTCGATGCGACCATTGCGAAGGTAAAACTGCCCTTCAGTAATGTAGCCCGTGTTATCAGGAACAGGATGGGTGACATCGTCTCCGGGCATGGTGGTGACGCCAAGAATAGTAATTGAGCCTGACCCTTCAAAGTCGACAGCCTTTTCGTAGCGTGAGGCTAATTGGGTGTAAAGGTCTCCGGGATATCCACGGTTCGAGGGAACCTGTTCCATGGTAATGGCGATTTCCTTCAAGGCATCGGCGAAGTTGGTCATATCCGTCAGCAAAACCAGAACCCGCTTATCCTGGATGGCAAAGTTTTCCGCCACCGCCAGGGCAATATCGGGCACCAGCAGGGATTCAACGACTGGGTCGGACGCAGTATGGACAAAAAAGACTGTTCTGGACATCACGCCACCCTTCTCCAAGGTATCCTTGAAGAAAAGATAATCATCGTATTTAAGTCCCATCCCACCGAGGATAATAATATCAACCTCAGCCTGCAAGGCTATCCGAGCTAAAAGTTCGTTATAAGGCTCTCCCGAAACTGAAAAGATAGGCAGTTTCTGCGACTCTACCAGCGAATTAAAAACATCAATCATCGGAATCCCTGTCCGGACCATTTTGCGGGGAATAATACGCTTTGCGGGATTAACGGAAGGACCACCAATTTCAACCATTGTATCCGCAAGTTCAGGTCCTCCGTCCCGCGGCCGCCCTGAACCATCAAAAATACGCCCTAAAAGGTTAGGGGAAAAAGAAACTTTCATCGGCTCACCCATGAACCGTACTTCGTCCCCGGTGGATACGCCCCGTCCACCATTGAAAACCTGCAGGGCAACTTCATCGCCTTTCAGGCGGATGACTTCCGCCATAGATGAGCCATACCTGCTTCCCACAACGGCAAGCTCCTTGTAGCGTACTCCTGTTGCCTTTACTGTAATAACGTTACCGGAGATCGATTCGATTTTACTATATACTTTTTGCAACACTAGCCCCTCCTTGATTCGCCTGCCCAAAGACCTTCGGCATCTGCTTCGACTCCATTTTTCTTGTCGGCTAGCAGTTCAGAGATTGTTTTCTCCAGGTTATTGAACTCGTCACTCTTCCACTTTTTACCATTATAATCCAGGAAGTTCTGGCGCACCCAGTTAAACCAGGAGCGGGCTTCCTCTTTGCCGGCAAAATCTAACTTGGCCGTCAGAATATCTAAGAGAATACCGTAGATATGAAGTTGCCGCTCAGGCTCAACAGCAGCATCTACAGGATCAAAAGAGTTCTGTTGGATATATACGTAATCCAGTAACTCCGATTTCAGGTAAATGATGTAATCATCAAGTGAAGTTCCCTCTTCACCAACCACTTTCATCATTTGACCAACCTCGTCACCTTTAAAGAGAATGGCCCGTCCATACTCGGTTTTCTGCTGATCGATGATGCCTTTATACTTTGACCAGGATTCCAGAGGGTGGATAGCGGGATATTTACGGGCATCAGCTCGCTGCTGTGACAAACCGTGAAATGCGCCTACTACCTTTAAGGTGGCCTGGGTTACCGGCTCTTCAAAGTTACCACCGGCAGGAGAAACAGTGCCACCGATGGTCACAGAGCCGATATCGCCACTTTTCAGCCGAACAGTCCCGGCCCGCTCGTAGAAGGCAGCAATCAGGGATTCCAGGTATGCAGGAAAAGCCTCCTCCCCTGGAATTTCTTCCAGACGACCAGACATTTCGCGCATCGCCTGGGCCCACCGTGAGGTTGAATCTGCCAGCATCAGAACGTTCAGACCCATCTGCCGGTAATATTCGGCCAAGGTTACCGCCGTATAAACCGAAGCTTCACGGGCAGCAACCGGCATGGAAGAGGTGTTGCAGATAATGATGGTCCTTTCCATTAAGGAACGGCCGGTTTTCGGGTCGATCAGTTCGGGAAACTCTTTCAAGGTCTCCACAACCTCGCCGGCACGCTCTCCACAGGCGGCTATAATTATGATATCGGCTTCAGCATACCTGGAAGTCATTTGCTGCAGAACCGTTTTACCGGCGCCAAAAGGACCGGGAATGCAGTAAGTACCGCCCTTGGCCACGGGGATAAATGTGTCAATAATTCTCAGTTTGGTAATCAGAGTTTCTTCCGGCTTCAAGCGCTCTGCATAGCTTTTAATCGCCCTTTTTACAGGCCAGTTAAAAACCATCGTCAACTGCTTAAGGTTACCTTTTTCATCTTTAACCTCAGCCAGCACATCATTGATGGTGTACTTCCCTGCCGTAGCAATGCTCTCTATGGTTAGAACACCCTCAAGCTGAAAGGGGACCATAATCCAGTGGTTAAAAATACCCTCTTTGACAAAACCGATCTGTTCGCCGGCTTCCAACTTGGCACCGATCTCCACCGTCGGGCTAAATTCCCACTCTTTTTTGTCATCGAGAGCCGCCAGATAGACACCGCGTTCTAAAAAGAAACCACACTGTTCCGCCAGTTCGGGTAAAGGGTTCTGCAATCCATCGTATATTCGCCCCAATAAACCTGGGCCTAACTGCACACTGAGTAGTTCACCGCTGAATTCAACTGTTTCCCCCACGCTAATCCCCGAAGTCATCTCAAAAACCTGGAGGTCGGCCACTTTGCCCTTGATCCGAATGACCTCTGATTTTAATTTCTTATCCCCGGTATTGATGTAACAGACTTCGTTCATCGTGGCTTCACCGGCATATTCCACAGATACCATATTTCCGCTAACTCCAATTACTTTGTTAATCATTCTCACCCATTTCTATAAGGTAATCAGTATATTAACTGTCAGCTAAAGCAGCGTATTCTTTTTTGTAAGAATCTCTGCCGAGTTCCTCCTGAAATTTTTCCTGACGCAAAGCAAGCTGAAGTTTTAAATAATAGACGACCAAAGCTTCAAGGTCAAAATAGTGGCGAGCACCAGTCTCCTCTAAAAAGCTCCACCGCAATCGGTCCAAATATCGTTCTGCATCCAAGGGTGAATCTAATGCCATGACCGCACGCACCTGTTCAAGCAGGCTGTAGCTACCGTCCGAGGCTGGCAGGTCTGGTGGAATGTCAAATGGCAGCTTCAAAATCCGGGCTTTAGCCAATTCAAAACGCAGTTCCTTTTCCCAGGAGAGAATCCGATCAGCAAATAAAAAGCCGGTTGGCTCCGTTAAACCCCAACGGCATTTTAGCAAAATCTGGTAGCCTTTCGCATCTATGGTATCTTCAGCAAACTGCAAAAAATATTCTTCAGAGATGGGTATTTTTTCTCCCCGTCTGATCGTTTCCAGGGCGGCTAACGTGTAATAATAGTTTTTCAAGACGCTTTCCTCCAGGTCCTTAGATTGCCTCTTTTAAAGTTGCCGCAAGGTCAGAGGAGAGAGCTTGAGACAGAACCTCCGCTATACTTTCCTTTGAAAAATCGTATAGAACCCCACTACTACCACCGATACGAAAACCTTTATCAAACTTAGCAGAGGGGATGATTTCCACTCCATCCTTGAGGTTCTGCGATAATTTCCCTTTCAAGGACTCTTTTAATTTTTCGGCATCTTTTGAGGAGAGAACTACCCTGATGCCCTCTTCGCCCTTTTCAGCCCAAGCATTGACCATCTCCACAACAATTTTCTCTGTTAAAGAAGTTGTCAGTGCGGTATCCACAGATTCAATGATGACCGCGTCCAAGCGTTTCACAAGCTGCTTGTCCAAACCAATTAATACATCGCGGGCGGCCTGCTTTATAGCAGCAATACCGGCAGCTTTTTGCTGTTCGATCTCCTTTTCGGCCTGAGCCTTAAACGATTCCGCTCTGGCC
>JBFYYZ010000164.1:0-2754 GCA_041309745.1 Bacillota bacterium
TTAATGATCCTGGCTGCACCGAAAATCAGTGAAAACCCGACCGCCAGCATGGCATATACTGCACCGTTCATCAGGCCGAAAACTAAAATATCACTAAGCATGGCAAATTCCTCTCGTCTAGTTCAATGATGAATGGCTCGACTGTGATGGCGCCAAGAGAAGCACCGCTCTTTAACAGACTATTGTCAGAAGATTTCTACCAACCAAGTTATTCAACCGGCGGAGCCCCTGTTAGAGGGGCTCCTCCGGCAACTCAAAATTAAACCTTTACTAGTACAAGTTTAGTTATTGCGCTCTCCACTGCTCGAGAACATGGGGCGGAATCTGGTAAGGCACTATACCATCGTACCCCACCACCAGATCGGGTGCATTCGTCGGATCGGGCTTCCAATCAAAAGGCCATGCTCCAAGCAATTCTCCATTCTGCCACTGGATACCAACTGCGGTAACATAACCGGGACCCCAGGTAATGTCGTGGGTATCATCAAAGACAATACGTCCTGCAGCACTGGTGTAATCAGTTTTTTCCAGTTCAACAATCACTGCGTCCGTATCAACCATACCAGCTCTTTCTACCGCTTCTTTCAGGATGTATACAGCACTGTAGGTGTCAGCATTGTAGTTAGGAAGCTGCCCATATTTTTCAAGAAACTTGGCAATGAAAGGCAACGTTTTTTCGGTAATAGCAGCATTCTGGGCAAAAGTGTTAAGGGTATAGTCATAATCGCCGAAACCGTCAGTAGCGTCATAGTAGCCGGACTTTTGTGCTTCAACATTAATCCCTACTGTGCAAGCTGGAATTTCCAGCTCGCCCCACTGTTTACCAAAGGGAATACCAACCGGTCCGGACATGATGGTGTAAATAATATGCGCACCGGAAGCCTCGATTCCCCTCAACTCTGTGGTAACATCTGAGGCTGTAGCAGAGGGGCGGAATGTGCCGACAAATTCCATGCCGAGAGTCGGGATAATCTGCGGGGCTATTTGCACCAACGCTTCATTCCATTCCAAAGCCTCAGCAAGAATTGCCACTTTGGGAGTTTCAATACCAAGCTCCTCGCGGACAGCACCTGCTACCTGATTTAACATTAAAACGGTAACCGTAACCAGGTCGGTTGACTTGACAGGTGTAACTCTGAAGAGGTATTTCCAGGTATCATAGTCTGTATCAACCCGGCCCTGTAGCAGTTCGTTAGTTGCGGCACCACAAATCAAGAATATTTTCTGATAGTCAACCGCAGCCAGCTCGGTGTAAGGAGTAACTGCCTCCGTGCGGAAACCACCAATCAGAAAGTCAGGATCCTCAGATACAATCACGTTTTCAACTGCGGAAACAGCGCCGAGTGGATCCATGATTTCATCGGTTTCAACCTGGATCAGGCTTATTGAATAAGCTTCTTCCCCAACGGCTACGCCTCCGGCCTCATTGATTTCTTCAGCAGCCATCTGGGCACCCCACCACATCATTTCGCCCTGGATGTTAGTCATCGGGCCGGTAACGGCAATCTTTATTTCGCCATCGTATTCCATTGCAGGGGTTTCAGGGGTTTCAGGGGTTTCGTCTTCCGGGGGTGTTACATCTTCATCCGGCGCTGTAGGTGTGCAGCCGGCCATTCCTAAAACGAGCAGCAATGTAACCAATAAAGCAGCAAAAAGAAATAGCTTCTTTTTCAATCAACTTACCTCCTCTTTTTTTTTAAAAACTGTTCTCATTACTTTTTTATGCGGTTATTATTGTGAGGCATTCCCCCTATCGTGGTCCAGATAGAGTTTTCATTATAGCCAGAATTATAACACAACAGTAAAAGCTTGACAACATTCAAATACTTCTTTTTCGAGCTTAAATTACATAATAATTGAGCAGCTTCGCTGCTTAAAAAGGTTTTTAATGATCGAAAGAGAAAGATAAAATTGTATGTAGGAGCTTAGACATTTGATCCAGGAGGGTAAGCTGAATTTGGATAACAGCAAGAGTAAGCTTTTAACTGTTCCCGAACTGTTAACCGGTAATCCCCTCCTTTACCCCACCGGCAATGAGTATCTATCTCTACCCGAAACAAACAGGCATGGTGGTATCGGGTCCATTAATCTTCTTCGCCTGGATCATAGTGGTCTGCTTGATTTCAGGGGCAACAGAGATGAAACCTTACTATCCCCATCTGTTACGGTTCACGATGAAAACCTGCTTACATCCGCTTCGTTCAACTGGCATTACAAGTTGGGATGGTTACCCAGTTTTGAAGCGAATCTTTCAAATGAGCTGCACATAAGCGGGGTGATTGCGGCACCACCTGGGTTTAAAGGCTTTATCTACCACTTAAGAATAATAAACAGAGGCGGAAACAAAGTAACAGTGGAAGCAGGCTGGCAGGGTTTTTGGAAGACTTTTAATTACACAGTTTTCACCAGCAGGGCTCTTGAAGTAAAACGATCGATTACTTATCATCGCTGGACCGGCAGTCTTGTGCTGGAAGCCCAGGCCGTCCTTCCTCTTGCCGCTCTGGCCTTTTCAACAGAAGCAACTGCAGACTGGCAATTTAATCCAGATAGTGGACATTTTAAAACAAATGCCACCCTTGAACTGGAACCGGGGGAACAAAATACTTTTACATTATACGGGTCAGTTAACCTTGAAGCAGATGGGGCTGCCACTACGAATGTCGACCTGCGACGTCACGGAGCAGATACCCTGCTTGATAAAACCCACAACTGGCTGGAACAACGTTTTATCAGGCTTGAAGAACCAGAGCTGGA
>JBFYYZ010000165.1:0-4922 GCA_041309745.1 Bacillota bacterium
AATCTGTTTATCCTTTCGGCGTCTTCCGGGTTTAATACTTTCAACCTTAAGGCCAGGTCAATCGCTGCAAACATGCCGCTCAAAACCGCTTCTCCATGCAGATAATAGTTATAGGCAGTTGCAGCTTCCAGGGCATGGCCGATGGTATGGCCAAAGTTGAGTACCCGCCGGTAATCTATTTCAAACTCATCAGCCTCGACTACCTTTGCTTTATTCATCACTGAGACCAGAACAGCATCGGTGAGCAGGTCAATATTAAAATTAAGCAGCTCTTCTATGTTCTTCTCAAGCCAGGCGAAAAAATTAAAATCAGCGATAATCCCATATTTCATAACTTCAGCCAGACCGGCCTTCAGCTGGCTCTCCGGCAGCGTTTTAAGCGTTTCAGGATCGATGATTACCAACCGGGGAGGATAGATCGAGCCGATTAGGTTTTTTCCGCGGGGATGGTTGACAGCAACCTTGCCCCCCACACTGCTGTCAACCTGGGCTAAAAGGGTTGTCGGGACCATCACCAGGGGCACGCCCCTTAAGTACGTGGCTGCAATAAAACCTGCCAGATCACCCACAACTCCTCCACCCAAAGCAATTACCGGTGAATTGCGGTCCAACTCAGCCTCAATCACTTGATCATAAAGGAGAACCGCGTTTTTTATACTTTTTGCTCCTTCTCCCGGGCTGACCAGAGCCACTGAAACCTGCCAGCCTTCATCTGTGAGTGACTGCTTAACTTTTTCACCATATAACTTGTAAACAGTGGTATCGCTGACCAGAAAAGTCCTGGTCGAAGGAAAAAGCAGGCGCAGATCCCGGCCCAGGCCGGAAATGATGCCCGCTTCAACGACGACACGATAGGTCAGGTTTGCAGATTTAATTTTTATCTCGCGTTTAACCAACGATTGCCCTCTCTATTTTAAATCTATATTCAGCGTTTTTTTAAATGTCTCGCGGTTTGATCCATATAATAGCAGTAGGCTGCCTCTAGCTCTTTCATTGAATCACCTGCAAATTTTTCCAGGAAATCAACCGCTAACGTCCAGGCAACAACCGCTTCCAGCACTACGGCTGCAGCAGGCACGGCACAAACGTCCGATCTCTCCACCGCTGCTGTTGACTCTGCACCAGTTTCCCAATCCACACTGGGCAGGGCGTTAACCAGGGTCGGAATCGGTTTCATCGCCGCCCTGATCACCAGCGGCTGGCCGTTGGTAATACCGCCCTCCAGGCCGCCGGCCCTGTTGGAAGAACGATCGATACCCCGGGTACTCCTGACAATCGGGTCGTGCACCTCAAAGCCGGGCAGCGTCGCAGCAGAAAAACCGAGACCAATTTCCACTCCTTTGATCGCCGGTACCGCCATGATCGCACCGGCCAGCCGGCCATCGAGGCGTCTGTCCCAATGGACATGGCTGCCGAGCCCGGGAGGAACGGCAGTAATCAGCAACTCGATCACTCCACCCAGGGTGTTGCCCTCCGCCCCGGCCTGCTCAATGGCAGCGACCATCTTTTCCGTCGCTGCTTCGTCAGCACAGCGAACCGGTGATTCTTCAACTATTTGATAAATAAGGGGCAGATCTAAAGGTTTAACTGCGGCAGTAACCTGGCCGATCCGGATAACATGACTGTAAAATTTAATGTCAAAGTGTTCCAGCAAGATACGCCCGACTGTACCAACCGCAACTTTGATTGCCGTTTCCCTGGCGCTTGAACGTTCCAAGGCTAGACGCAAATCATCAAAATTGTATTTCAACCCGGCAGCCAGATCAGCATGGCCCGGCCGGGGAAGAGTTAATTTTTCCAATCTGGCGGGTGGTTCACCCTCAGGAGCCATCATTTCCTGCCAGTTCTCCCAATCCCGGTTTTTGATCTGCAGGGTCAGGGGACTGCCGATCGTTTCGTTAAAGCGCAGACCCGATAATACTTCCACGCTGTCTTTTTCGATGGCCATCCGAGCGCCGCGGCCGTAACCGCCCTGGCGCCTTTCAAGCTGCCGGTTAATGTCTTCAGTAAAAAGTTTCAGCCCTGCCGGCAAACCTTCGATGATTGCCGTCAGGCATGGACCATGCGATTCGCCCGCGGAAAGGTAGCGCATCACTTTCACCTCATTTTCCAAACAATCAGTTTGCCCTTTCGAGTTTAAGCAGCATCTCTTTCCACCCGGCAGGCCCGCTGAATCCGCCTGTTTTACCATTACTACCAACCACCCGGTGACAGGGAATAATGATCGGGTGCCGGTTCCTGGCCAGCGCCTGCCCTGCTGCCCTCCAGGCTAAAGGCGAGCCAGCCTGCTCTGCCATCTGCCGGTAAGAATAAACTTTACCGCTGGGAATAGGGCTAACCTCTTTCAGGAGGCGACCACTAAATGCCCCGTAACCGCTGCAGTCCAACGGATAGTCAGACCAGGATACCTGTTCGCCAGCCAGGTAGCGATCAAAATCGATAGCCAGCTGCGGCCAGGGCAGTTCTTTTTCTGGATACTTAATAGCAGGTCCTGAACCGGGAAAAAAGATTTCGTAAATTCCTTTCTCACTCCATAAAACTGTAAATTTACCTTTGGCTGTATTAAAGCTGCTGGAATAAACTTAGTTCACCCCCACCCTGCCCCTCCCCCCTCAAGGGGGAGGGAGTTTTTGTGCCTCTTCCTATCGATGAAGAGGGAGTTTATAGCGTCCATACCAACTCTCCGATCCTGGAGGTCGTAATTCGGATACCGAAAAATGATTATTTCTAGATCCCCACTCCCCCACCACCGGTGAGCGGTTGGAGATACGATACTAGAAAGAGATCAGGCTTTTCTTACGCTTTGTAAATGTGGCCAGCTCCCCGTAACCGACTTCCCGCAGCAACTTCTCAGCTTCATCAAAATAACGGCCAACCTGCCCGGGTCCGTGGGCATCTGAACCGGCTGTAATGCTTACCCCTTGCGCCAGGGCCGCTTCCAAAAGACGGCGATCGGGGTAGAATTCACCAACAGGGGCATCGCGGCCGGCGGTGTTCAGTTCAAAACTGGTATCCGTTTCAGCCAGGACCCTGGCTGTTTCCTGCAGGAAGTGATCGATTGCACCGCGGGGGCGGAAACCAAATTTCTTGATCACATCAATGTGTCCGATAATATCAAAATAACCGCTGCGGCAGGCGCTCCAAACCAGTTCGAAATAGGTTTCGTAGAGCGCGTCCAGATCGCGTTCCTGATAGCTTACAGCATAGACGGGATGGGTAAAATCCCAGCCGTCAAGAAAGTGGATTGAACCGATCACATAATCAAAGTTGTATTTTGTGAGCAGCTGCTCCAGTTTCTTTTCAGTTCCGGGCAGATAATCGACTTCGATTCCGGTTTTGATGCTCACTATTCGCGAAGCAGCTTTAAGATTTTCAATATCTTCGAGATAGCTGTCGAGCTCATCAGGTAACATCGTTACCTGAACCCGCGGGGTATAGTCAAGCAGGCCGAGGGGAAAATGATCGGCAAAGCCGATCTCCTGTAACCCGATTGTTTCTGCTCTGGCGAGATATTCTGCGGGGGTTCCTTCGGCATGACAGCAGCGGCTGGTATGTAGGTGATAATCAATCATCTGTTTTTCCTCTCATCCCGATAAGTTCCTGAAAAAAACAGGAATAGCGTCCGGTGTGACAGGCCACCCCGTCGCCAAGCGGAACCACCCGGATCAGCAGGGCATCAGCGTCACAATCGGCATTAATTGATTTCAAATCGAAGATATTGCCGGATGTTTCACCCTTTACCCAGTATTCCTGACGGCTGCGGCTCCAGAAGCAAACCTTTTTAGTGGTTATGGTCCTCTTCAGTGCTTCTTCGTCCATGTAGCCAACCATCAAAACGGCTGAGGTGCGATCGTCCTGAATCACTGCCGGGAGCAGGCCGTTTTGATCGTATTTGAGCTGATTGCTGTGCAGGGGTATTAGCGCTTCGTTTTTTTTTGTTTCCATGATTAGACCTTTCTAGAGTTGATTGCATACTGCCATGGCGTCGGGCAGCGTCAGCTGATTTGAATAGAGAGCCTTGCCGATGATGACCCCCCGGATTCGATCACTAAAAGGCTTGAGGCCAGCCAGGTCACTTAGTGATGATATCCCGCCGGAAACAATAATCTGAAGGGATGTATGGGCAATAATCGCTTTTAAACCTTCAAAATCGGGCCCTTTAAGGGTTCCGTCACGGCTGATGTCGGTATAAACAACCTCTTTTACTCCCCACTCTTCAATCTGGCCGGCAAGCTCAAGCACGCTAAGCTCTGATGACTCTTTCCAACCTTTTACAGCTACTTTACCATAGCGGGCATCAATCCCGACCAGGATCGCATCTTTGTATTCAGAGACCAGTTCGCTGGCCATCCGGGGTTCTTCTACCGCCATCGTTCCTAAGATAATCCTGCTGATACCAACCGAAAGAGCTTTCTCTGCCGACTCTTTCGTGCGGATTCCCCCACCTAACTGAAGCGGAACATGCACCGACTCACCAATCTCTCTGATGATTTCGGCGTTTTTCGTTAAACCGGTGAAAGCACCGTCGAGATCGACCAGGTGCAGCATTTTTGCGCCAAGCTGTTCCCACTGCATGGCTACCTCTACCGGATTTTCACCGTAAACAGTTTCCCGCTCCGGATCACCCTGATACAGCCTTACGCAGCGCCCGCGATGCAGATCTATAGCCGGAATAACCAACATGCCCTTAACCTCACCTCATTCCAGTTCGCCTTTGGTAGACAGAACGCCCTTCAACCCTTTCAGCTTTGAGACTGCTTCTGCGATGGCCCGCGCTGTCGCCTTGAAAGATGCTTCGATAATGTGGTGCTTATTGGTGCCATGGTTCAGAACCAGGTGCAGGTTAAGCCGGCCTTCATTAACAAAAGCCTGCCAGAATTCGTGAAACAGCTCAACGTCAATCCCGCCAACCACACCGGGTG
>JBFYYZ010000166.1:0-2800 GCA_041309745.1 Bacillota bacterium
TTTTTTGTGCTTTACAAAAAACATATGTTCGCCTATAATAGGCCGTGGAGGTGAAGCAGATAAAAACACTCGAAAACTGCATTCAGTCAATTGTTGCGTTGGAACCATGTTATGGGCCGGAAGGGGGAAACACTACCCGCATCTACACCCGCCAGGGCGAAATGTTTGAGGACAGCCGCAGGCTCAAGACTGTCTTGATCAGGTTTCTTAAGTTTTACGGCTATGACCTTGTTGAACTGCGTAAGACATATAGGAGCTATTTAGGATGTGGTCAGTGTGTTCCCTTGCCGGTTAGTCACAGTTTAGCTTTAGTGCCGCTTAAAATGCGGCAACCGCTGGTTGAAAACGATGGCGCAAGCGGCTATATAAACGTTACCGATATTGTCAGGATCAGCGAGGAGGAAAGTTCAGAGGCAGACAAGCAGATTAAATGCCGGATCTATTTAAAGGGCGGCTTGAGTGTGCCCTGCTGCTTCACCCGCCAGTTTGTTGAAAAAAGGCTCACCCAGGGCCGCCTGGCCCTTGATCGTTATCGCCACCTGCACAATCAGGATAGTATTCTAAAACCACAACCGCTAATCGCCGCTGAAGGGGTCAGGCGCGGGCCTGATTTGTATGAGAAAATTGACACAATCAGCAGTTTTTTATACCAGCTTCTGGCTGAGGGAAGAGTCTGAGGTCTGCCGGTCAGGATTGGCATAATTAATTTTAAAACAAGGGGGCTTCTACTGCTGTAATCGAAGCCCCCTTTATTAAGCTACTGTTTCTGGTAGATGTAGGCATCACTAAAACCTGCCGTTTGTGCTTCGGCCAGTCGCTGGCGGGCGTTTTCAAGGTGGACAAAAGCACCGACCTGCACTGTATAGAGGCTTGAGTTAAGGGATGCTGTTGGTTTGTCTGCGGTAGGCTTTGCCAAATCCGGCGGGTCGTTGTCGCTTAAACCGAGGACTCTGTTTATTCCATCAACCAGGCCTACGGCCAGCGTTTCGGCAAAGAGCGGCTCCCGCCAGATCTGTGCTTCCCGTGGATTATCGAGAAAAAGCGACTCAATCAGGATTGCCGGGCGGGGATTGCTCTTCAGCACGTAAAAGGAGGCCTGTTTTAGGCCGCGGTCGGTAATCTCCCAGCGGTCCAGCGATTTCATAATCGACCCGTGGATCACTTGCTGCATTAATACCGCCGGGTCTTTTGCGCCAAGCCCACGGTAAATGAATGATTCAAAGCCTTTTCCTCCTCCGGCATTGGCGTGCAGTGCTATAAAAAGGTCGGCTTCTGCTCTTTTACTTAAAGCTACCCTGTCCGCCAGCGATACGTAAATATCTCGTTCGCGGGTCAGCAGGGTTTTTACACCACCCAGCCGGGAGGCTACTTTTAAGGCCAGGGCCAGGTTTAAATCTTTTTCTTTCAGACCATGGTAACTTGCCCCCGAATCATAACCTCCGTGGCCGGGATCTAAAATAATTACCGGTTTTTGCATTTAATTTTTCCTTTCCTTAATTTTTATATGTGGCCCTCTCCCCACAAGGGAGAGGGTTTTTATGACAGTTGTTTTTGCTGCCTAATGCTTGACGATCGCTTCAGATAGGGAATGGATGCTTTCGGTCAGGGTCTCCAGCTTGCCCTCCAGGCGCACCAGCAGGTATAGGCTGACTGCAACAGGAAAACCGAAATTGCCGATTAAAACAACCATTTCTTCCATGATCTTAGCTCACCTCCTTCAAAATCGGGGGTGGGCTGGGCCCACCCCCGTATTTTTAATATTCACCCAGTACGTCTACAGTCCTGGAAACTACCTGGGCCTTAACCTTACTTGCGATGTCACCGCCCGAAGTGTTGAAAACGTTACGGCTGATTATCGAATCCATCACCGCTTCCACTTCTATGGCTGTTATTTCCGGGTCGGGATCGGCCACAGAAACGGTGGTGTTGCTGTTGGCAGCATTGCGGAAGATCATCTGCAAAGTTGCGCTCATTTAATCACCTCCTTTATTAGTTAATGTTGCAACTTTTAAATTGCTTTTACTCTAGTTCCAGTTCGTACTCGTCTACCCGGCGCACAGCGTCAAGAGTGTGCAGTTGCAGGCTGCCGATCTCCTCTGCCAGTTCGAACAGATCTACGTTGTCCGCATTGGTTTTAACGTTGGAGAAAGTGCGGGTGCGGAAGATTGGGTTAAAGTTATCATCCAACCCGGTGTTCAGCCGCAACTGCAGGCGGGCGGTTAAGGGAATTGCGCTAACTGCCATTTGATTCACCTCCTTTCTAAGTGTTTTTGTAAAGCATCGTCATTTTAGCCCGCCGGTTCGGGGTGCGGCAAAGCTCAGGTTAAAAGATTAATTGGCAGGAACCGCTTGACCCGGCAGGCCGGGTTAGGCTGAACTGTTCCCAAAAAGAAGCAGTGACCGCCAGGCTAGAGGCCGGGTAGCTGTAAAACCCATAGTTTTAATCAGTTAATTGATGGTCAGCAGCTGTTACAATCGAATTAGTGAAAATTAATAACATGGTTGGATAGATAGTTGACTTTTATTGCTATACACATTATTATGTGTATATGGAGGTGTTTGCTATGCGAACAAATATTGTCCTGGATGATGAACTGATTAAGCAGGCAATGCAGCTTTCAGGCGTGTCAACCAAAAAGGAAGTTGTTAATGAAGCACTCAAAGAATATGTTTCAAGTAGATCACGCTTGGATTTGAGCGATCTTAGGGGAAAAATCTGTCTTTATGAGGGTTATGATCATAAACAGCATCGCATAGTTAAGAATGAGGCAAAAAAATGATCCTGGTTGATACTTCAGTG
>JBFYYZ010000167.1:0-2557 GCA_041309745.1 Bacillota bacterium
ACCACTTTTTTCATCGGTGTTATTTATGGCGGAATTGCCGGCTAACTTGGCGGACGGGTTGACAATATCATGATGCGTTTTGTAGATGTAATGTATAGCATTCCCTTTTTATTATGGGTGATTATGCTGATGGTCGTATTCAGAGAACTATTTCCGACAACTGGTGGCGGAGCTGGCCTTTACAGTATTTTCCTCGCCCTAGGGCTGGTTTTCTGGCTGCCGATGGCCAGGATCGTGCGCGGCCAGATCTTAAGCCTGAAAGAGCAGGAATTTATCCTTGCTGCCCAAACAATTGGCGCACCAAAGTGGAAAATTCTTTTCCGACACCTGATTCCCAACGCCATGGGACCAATCATCGTCACCGCCACCCTGGCTATACCGGAAGCAATTTTTACTGAAGCTTTCTTAAGTTTCATCGGACTGGGCGTTTCAGCTCCGCGGGCCAGCTGGGGGATGCTCAGTTCAGATGCTTTAGCATCGCTGAAATCCTTCCCGCACCTTTTGTTATTCCCGGCCCTTGCGATCAGCCTGACCTTACTTGCTTTTAATTTTCTCGGTGATGGGCTGCGCGATGCCCTTGACCCGCGCATGCGTAAATAGGAGGTCCTACTCGTGGGTAAATTACTTTCAGTCGAAAACCTGCACGTGCAATTTAAAACTTATGCCGGCATAGTTGAGGCTGTTCGCGGGGTCAGTTTCGGGCTGGAAACAGGAGAGGTGTTGGCTATCGTCGGTGAATCGGGCTGTGGGAAAAGCGTAACAGCCCAGTCAATTATGCGCCTGATTCCCGAACCCCCGGGGAAAATTACCTCCGGTTCAATATTATTTAAAGGCGATGAAATCCTCAAACTGCCGGAACGGAAAATGCGGTCCATTCGTGGCAACACGATCAGTATGGTTTTTCAGGATCCGATGACCTCTTTAAACCCGGTACTCAATGTAAGCACCCAGATCAATGAATGCCTCCGCCAGCATCAGACAATGGGCAAGCAGGAGGCTGATCGCCGGGCTGTTGAGCTGTTAAACCTGGTCGGTATTCCGGCTCCCGAAGCTCGCCTGAAGCAATACCCGCATGAATTAAGCGGTGGGTTGAGACAAAGGGTGATGATTGCCATGGCCTTAGCCTGCAACCCGGAGCTGCTGATCGCTGACGAACCAACTACAGCCCTCGATGTTACCATTCAGGCCCAAATCCTGGAGCTGCTAAAAACCATAAAAGACAAACTGCAAATGTCATTAATCCTGATCACCCATGATCTGGGAGTAGTTGCCGGTCTGGCTGATCGGGTAATGGTCATGTACGCCGGGCAGATTATCGAAACCGGAACGGTTGACCAGGTTTTAAAAACTCCTCAGCATCCTTATACCTGGGGACTATTGCGTTCTCTGCCACGGGTTGATATGGAAAAGAGACAAAAACTGATCCCCATCTGGGGGCAGCCCCCCGATCTGCTGCAGCAGTTTTGTTGCTGTCCCTTTATCCCCCGCTGCGACTACGCAATGGAAATCTGCGACCGGGAAATGCCTGAAACATTCGGCCCTAACCTGGTCCGCTGTTGGCTTGAACATCCGCAGGCTCCACAAGTAAAACGTGATTCAGAGGAGGCAAAGATCTAATGAATCTCGCCCTGGAAGTGAAAGTTAAGCCGATTGTTGAAGCACGTAATTTAAAAAAACACTTTACCAAAACCTCCGGACTGATCAGCAAACAGCTGATTGTCAAAGCTGTTGACGGAATCTCTTTTTCCATTAATCCCGGTGAAACCTTAGGGCTGGTAGGGGAAAGCGGATGTGGAAAAACAACTGTTGGCAGAACTTTAGTCGGTCTATACAAGCCAACAAGCGGCAATGTATTCTATAAAGGTGAAGATCTCTTTAAAACAGGTAAAATTGATAAGGCTCTTTACCGTCGCCAGATGCAGATGATTTTCCAGGATCCCTATTCTTCGCTTAACCCGAGAATGACAGTCGGTGACATAGTCGGAGAACCGATTGATATCCACAAACTTGTGAAAAATAGCAAGGAGAGAACCGAGCGGGTTCAACAACTTTTGGATCTGGTAGGTTTAAACCCTGAGCACATAAACCGCTACCCCCATGAATTTAGCGGTGGGCAACGGCAGAGGATCGGGATCGCCAGAGCGCTTGCCGTGGAGCCGGAACTGATCGTCTGCTATGAACCGATCTCAGCCGTAGATGTTTCGATCCAGGCTCAGATTGTCAACATGCTTGAAGAACTGCAGGAAGAGCTGGGGCTGACTTACCTGGTGATCGCCCATGATCTCTCGATGATCCGTTATATTTCAGACCGCGTGGCCGTTATGTACTTAGGGAAAATTGTTGAGCTGATTTCGAGTGAAAATCTTTATAGCTGCCCGCAGCATCCTTATACACAGGCGCTGATCTCTGCCGTGCCGATTGCCGATCCGGCCGTAGAGCGCGAACGCAAAAGGATAATCCTCGAAGGAGACGTTCCAAGCCCGATCAACCCCCCGAGCGGTTGCTACTTCCATACCCGCTGCAGCCGGGTATTGCCGATCTGCCGGGAAGTTGAACC
>JBFYYZ010000168.1:0-2797 GCA_041309745.1 Bacillota bacterium
CGCGCCCTTTGCAAGCCAGGCTGGTTCGGTTACTTTCTTGATTTTTTCAGGGCTAAGCGCTACTATATCACCGAAGAAGCGGGGATTTCCCACCTGGTTCCAGGCCACGAAGGGATCATTAAAGATGGCCTGCGTAGCAGCAGGGAGCTGGCGATCAGCAAACTGGCGGCTGGAAACCTGAATAGCGAAAGGCAAGCATTCTACAAAGGGGTTTGTATCGTCATTGACGGAATCCGGCAGATGGCTGCCAACCTGGCGGCCGAAGCTGAGCGCCAGGCCGCTGAGATGCAGGTTAACCCTGAGCGACGCTTAGAACTGCTGGAAATTGCAGAAAGCTGTAGGTGGGTACCCTATGAACCAGCCCGCAGCTTCAGGGAAGGGTTACAGGCAGCCTGGCTGATCCACCTGGCCTTAAACCTTGAGGATTTTGAGCAGGGCATCTCCTTTGGACGCCTTGACCAGTTCCTCTACCCCCTCTATTCAAAAGATCTGCAAAGCGGTAAGCTTACGGAGGATAGCGCCCGCGAACTTCTCGCCTGCCTCTGTCTCAAGTGTGGGGAAACTATACCGCTTTACTCCAGGCGGATCAACCGCTTTTTTGGCGGGAATGCTGTCGGCCAGGGAATCACCATCGGCGGAGTGGATTTTTCCGGCAGTGATGTCACCAATGATCTGTCGCGCCTGGTGCTGGAGGCTTATAGCCTGGTGATGACCAGGGAGCCAAGCTTGCATGCCAGAATCCATGACCGCTCACCCGATTGGTTCCTGGATAGCTGCACAGGGCTAATCCAGGCTGGCAGCGGAAGGCCCGCTCTCTTTGGCGACGAAGCGATCATTAAGGCCCTTGAAAATGCCGGTTTTACCACAGAGCATGCCCGCGATTATGCAGTAATTGGTTGCGTCGAGATGGGCAGCCAGGGCCGCACCTATAACTCCTCCGATGCTGCTCTCTTTAATATTCCACTCTGCCTGGAGTTGGCCTTAAACCGTGGGCGCCGCTTTAAAGGCGGCGGCAGGCTTGGCTCTTTAACACCCCCTCCGGGCGAAATAAAATCATATGATCAGTTGCTTGAAGTTTTTCGGCTGCAGGTTGAAGATGCAGTCAGCGATCTGGTAAAAGTGATTAACGAGCTGGAGAAAGCATACCGGCAGATCAGGCCATCACCTTTGAATTCGATCCTGACTGAAGGCTGCCTGGAGCAGGGACAGGATGTCACCTGGGGCGGGGCGCTTTATGACTTTACTTCGATCCAGGGTGTAGGCCTGGCCGACGCCGGGGAATCTCTTTACGTGCTGAAAAAGCTGATTTTTGAAACCAAGGAGTTTACATTAGCGGAGTTTGCCGCTATCTTAAAAAATAATTTTAAAGGCCATGAGCAGTTGCAGATCAGACTGCAAAACCGCCTGCCCCGCTTTGGCAACGATAATCCGGAAGTTGATAAGGCAGTTCAGATAGCAGCCGATATCTTTGCGGAAGCGATAACCCGGCAGCTAAACTCCCGCGGAGGTAAATATATCGCCGGCTTCTATTCCATGACCTGTCACCACGGTTTCGGCACTGTAACCGGGGCCTTACCCAATGGCAGGAAGGCAGGCTTCAGGCTCTCCAACGGTTTGTCACCGGCAGATGGAGCCGACCGCAAGGGACCGACTGCCCTGCTGAATTCTGCCGCTCAGCTCGAAAACAGCAAGTGGGCGAATTGTTACGCCCTTAACCTGAAGTTTGAAAAAAGCATGATCAGCGGGCCCAAAGGGCGCGATACCTTAAAAGACCTGATCAGAGGCTATTTCAAACAGGGCGGCATGGAGCTGCAGATTAATGTTCAGGACACAAATATTTTGCGCCTGGCCAAAGAAAACCCGACCGCTTACCCGGGGCTGATGGTCCGTGTCTCAGGTTATTGTTCGTACTTCTGCGATTTGTCGCCGGAGGTCCAGGACGAAATTATCGAACGCACCGCCTTCGGCAAATAAATAGTAAATGTTAGAAAAGTAAAACAGAGAACCCAGGGGTTGAAAACTGATTGCGTGTAATTGCCGGCTGTGCCAGGGGCACTAAGTTAAAAGCACCAAAAGGGCTTTCCGTGAGGCCGACGGCTGACCGGGTCAAAGAAGCCCTTTTTAATATCATCAGCGCCCGTGTTGTCAATTGCTTGTTTATCGATCTTTTTGCCGGCAGCGGTGCTGTGGGTATTGAAGCGCTGAGCCGCGGGGCGACAAGCGCTGTTTTTGTTGATCACAACAGGGGAAATATCTCTTTAATTAAGGATAACCTGGAGAAAACCAGGCTGTCTGAGAGCTCTCGGTTGCTCTGCAGTGATGCCGGTAGAGCAATTGATAGCTTGGCTGCTGAAAATTTGAAGGCGGACCTGATTTTTATCGATCCGCCTTATGATCTTGCCAATGTTGAACTGCTTGTCAGCCGGATATTCGCTAAAGGTCTGCTTAAAACCTCAGGCCTGGTGGTCGTTGAACACTCTGCTAAAAACCTGATCTGGGCTGAGTCTTTTCCCGGTTACCGCCAAAATAAATACGGCGACACCAGCCTGACCTTTATCACCCCGCCCGGAAGCTACTAAAATTCTGTTGCTTTATTTCAGATCAGCCAGAACCTCCTTTAAAGCCACCAAAAACCTTTCATTCTGTGCTGCTGTACCGTAAGTTACTCTAATGAAAGTGGGGTAACCAAAAATATCGCCGGTGCGCACGATGACCCCTTTCATGAGCAGGGCCTGGAAAGCCTGGCGGGAATCAACCCCGATATCAACAAAACAGAAGTTAGCCTGATCAGGCACCG
>JBFYYZ010000169.1:0-2961 GCA_041309745.1 Bacillota bacterium
TTCAACCAGGAAGATCTCCATTTGCGGGCTGTCTTTAATCATGGGTACTTTCAGCTTCAAAAGGTTGTCTGAAACAACCAGGCCTTCTTCCAACTGCAGTTCTTCGCGCAATCCGTAACCCAGCCCCATTAAAACTCCACCCTCTACCTGGCAGCAACTGTTCTGGTAGTGGATGGCTTTTCCCAGATCCTGGGCGGCAATGATTTTCAGGACTTCCACTTCTCCGCTGTTCTCATCAACTTCGACGATCGCCACCTGGGCTGCATAACAATAGGCAAAGTGCACATTATAAAGATGAAGGGGCAAACCTTCCTCATGATCAGCGCTCTCCCGGAGCGAGAAAGTTTCCGGAGCTGTGTAAACCGACTCACCCATCAGGGCCAGCCCAGCCTTATCAGCTGCGGCCACTATCTCGCGGAAGGATAGAAAGCTTTGAGCGGCTGATTTGCCGGTTTTTATTTCAATTCCTCCACTGACCGGCCTGAAATCTCCACTATGTAGGTTGAAGCATTCCGTAAGACTGCGGTGGAAAGATTTTTTAAACTCAGCTGCCGCTTCGCAGACTGCCTGTCCGGATATGTATGTTTGCCGCGATGCTGTAGTGACGCCTCCTTCCGGAGTAAGAGCTGTATCATTGGAGATAACCTCAAAGTCTTCATAAAGCAATCCTGTTTCAGCAGCAGCTATTTGCGCCAGGGCGGTATCTGAACCCTGCCCCATATCGATAGCTCCAACTTTCAGCTGCAGCCTGCCCTGCCAGTCTATTTCAATGCGCGCGCCGGCCTGATCCACTTTGCCTGCCCCCAGGCCTACATTTTTGTAAGCGCCGGCAATACCGACCCCAATCTTTTTGCCCTTTTTCGGCACGGGCAGATATTTCAGAGTTTGCTGCAGTGACTGCTCCACGGCAGCAAGGGCCTGCTGGTAACCGCAGTCTTTCCCGATCAACTGCCCGGTGATGGTAGTTTTACCCGGCGCCAACCCGTTAATCCTGCGCAGTTCAAAGGGATCGATCCCCAGGGCTCTGGCCAGCCTGTCAACCTGCTGTTCCGATCCGAAAGCTACCTGGGTGGTGCCAAAACCCCTGAAGGCGCCTGCCGGAGGATGATTTGTATAAACTCCAATAGAATCAGTCTTTACATTGGGGATATCGTAGGGGCCGGCTGTGATAATCCCGGCCCTGAAAATTACCGGTTTGCTTAAAGATTCATAGGCGCCGGCATCGAGGATTACTCTTGCTTCCATGGCAATTATCCTGCCGTCGGCTGTCGCTCCGTGACGGTAGAACATCCGGGCAGCGTGTCTTTTTGTTGACATGATGATTGACTCGCGACGGCTTAAGACCATTTTAACCGGCCGGCCGGTCATAAAGGCCCCCAGGGCACAGTGAATCTGCACCGTCGGTTCTTCTTTACCCCCGAAGGCCCCTCCGGCGGGAGTATAAATCACCCGCACCTTTTCCTGGGGGATGTTCAGGGTAGCGGCGATCATTTCGCGGAAAGCATAGGAGCCCTGGCTGGCGGTCCAGACAGTGACTACCCCGTTTTCGTCAGTTTGAGCTAATGCGGCCTCCGGCTCCAGGTAGGCGTGCTCGACCATCGGAGTCGTGTATTCACCCTCCACGATTACATCTGCCCGGGCGAAGGCCTGCCCAGTGTCACCCCTTTGGACTGAAACTTGGTGCACCAGGTTACCACCGGGATGCAGTTGGGGTGCATCTGCCAGCAGCCCTTCTTCTGCAGAATATACCCCGGGAAGAATTTCGTAGTCGACATCAATCAGGTCCAGGGCGGAGGCAGCGGTCTCTTCACTCTCGGCAATCACTACAGCCAGTGGTTCGCCGATGTAGCGAACTCTATCCTCGGCCAAAACCGGTTGGTGAGGATTGAGCAGACCGAAACCTTTGCGGCCGGGGATCTGGGCAGCGGTGAGAACCATTACAACACCTTCTGCAGCATAAGCCTTGCTCGGGTCAATCTTTTTTATTTTAGCTGAAGGATATCGGCTCAGCAGCAGCTTTCCATGTAACATTTCATCAATCTGCATATCCCCGGCATAAATCGGGCTGCCGGTTACCTTCAGCCGGGCATCTTTTTTAAGCGGGGAAGAACCGATAGAGCTATTCTCAGGGCCAGCTGCTTGTTCCTTATTAATACTAACAAGGTCAATTTCATCTCCCCCACGCATCATGGCAGCAGCCAACTTCACAGCCCTGACAATGGCGGCGTAACCCGTACAACGGCAGAAATTATGGCGAAGAGCTTCTTTAATTTCTTCGTCTGTGGGACGAAGATTCTGGTCAAGCAATGCTTTCGCAGCCATGATCATGCCCGGGGTGCAAAACCCGCACTGTACAGCTCCCATTTTCATGAACGCTTCCTGCAGGGGATGTAATTTTTCTTCAGCGGAAAGGTTTTCTATCGTCTCAACCTTGGAACCGGCTAGTTTCGCAACTTTAACCGAGCAGGCCAGTGCAGCTTTACCGTCGATGATCACCGTACAGCTGCCACAGTGCCCCTGGTTACAGCCATTTTTTGAACCCACCAGACCGAGTTGTTCTCTTAAATATGAAAGCAGGGTTAAATTCTCCGGGCACTCAACTGAGCAAATCTCACCGTTAACATGAAAAGAAACCTTGTTTGCCATAAGAACCAACCTCATTGAAGGCGACATTAATAGATGATTATTAAACAGTTTTCCACAAAACTGTGAGAAATCCTGCCCCCTATGAAAACGCGGCTGCCTGATGTAAGTTTTAATTGCAGGAAAAATTAAACAGCCGTAGAATTATGGTTCAGAGTATAGTAATACAGATCAGCACCTGGTGGAGGATCTTCCGCATGAGTGACCGGATGAGAGTAATCCCTTTTCAACACCTGCTGCACTGGATCTGTGAAGAACACCGGATCGAGCAGTCGATCTTTGGTATACCTGCCGGTAAATTTTACTGGGAAGAAGGCA
>JBFYYZ010000170.1:0-4423 GCA_041309745.1 Bacillota bacterium
TCTTTCCCCGGCTTTAAACTATGTGATAGAATAGCAAAGTGTTTAATGAGCTTTGCTTTTTACTGGAGGTATGACTGATGGCCTTAATCAGCGCAGAAGAACAGCACAAAATCTTAACAGAAAATATTGCCGAAATCATCACTGAGGATGAATTCCGCAAAAAACTAGAACATAGCGTCGCTGAAAATAAACCGCTGCGCTGTAAGTTAGGGATCGATCCTTCGGCGCCTGACCTGCATCTCGGCCATGCCGTCGTCTTGCACAAACTGCGCCAATTTCAAGAGTTAGGACATCATGTCATTATTATCCTGGGTGATTTCACCGGCATGGTGGGAGATCCAACCGGCCGCTCTGAAACGCGCAAGCAGCTGACTGTGGAAGAGGTAATGGCCAATGCCCGCACTTATCAGGAGCAGATCTTTAACATTCTGGATGCCGGTAAAACAGAGATGGTTTTTAACAGCCAGTGGCTGGCAAAACTGAACTTTGCCGATGTAATCAAGCTGGCATCTACCCTGACTGTGGCCAGAATGATGGAGCGTGAGGATTTTTCCAGACGTTATCAGGAGAATATACCGATCAGCATCCATGAATTTTTCTATCCGCTAATGCAGGGTTATGATTCCATTGCTATTAAGGCTGACATCGAATTCGGAGCTACCGAACAAAAATTTAATCTGCTGATGGGCCGTCAATTACAGCGTGAATATGGTCAGGAACCACAGGTGGCTTTTACGATGCCAATCCTGGTCGGAACAGATGGCGTTCAAAAAATGAGCAAGAGTTTGGGCAATTATATTGGCATAACCGAGCCGCCGGGTGAAATCTACGGAAAAACAATGTCCATCTCTGACGATCTAATGCCCGAATATTACAGGCTGGCTACCTCCCTATCCGGCAGTGAGGTCGATCTGCTTCTGGAAGAATTAAATTCAGGTAAACTTCACCCCCGTGATGCCAAGATGAGGTTGGCCCGCGAAATAGTAACCCTTTATCATGGCGAAGTTGCAGCGCAGGCAGCTGAAGAGGGTTTTAAGCAGGTCTTTCAGAAAGGTGAAATGCCTTCCGAGATGGAGTTATACAGTTTTACAGCTCCGGTTGGCCTGGTTGACTTAATGCTAAAAGCCGGACTGGCCTCCAGTAAAAGCGAGGCCAGGCGGTTAATTGAGCAAAATGGTGTAAAAATTAACAGTGAAACTATAAGCGACATTGCCTATCAAATCAACCGGACAGATCAATTTGTTGTCCAGGTTGGCAAACGTAAATTTGCCCGCATCGATGTAAGTTAGATCAAGATTATAAACTTGGAGAACTATTCTTTATAACCATCTTTAATTGCCGCTACAACCTGGGGATCCATTAAAGTAGTTACGTCGCCCAATTCACGGTTTTCGGCGATATCACGCAGTAAACGTCTCATGATTTTACCGCTGCGGGTTTTTGGCAGTTCATAGGTGAAGAAGATCTCCTCCGGTCGTGCGATAGCCCCGATCATTTTACCGACATGGTTTTTAAGTTCCTGTACTAGCTGATCGGATCCTTCAACCCCTTCTTTCAATGTTACGAAAGCGGTAATCGCATGTCCTTTAATCTCATGAACTTTACCGATAACGGCAGCCTCGGCAACAGAGTGATGATCGACAAGTGCGCTTTCTACTTCCATGGTGCCGATCCGGTGCCCTGAGACATTAAGCACATCATCAACACGGCCCATAATCCAGAAATAACCATCAGTATCTTTCCAGGCTCCGTCGCCGGTAAAGTATAAGCCGGGGTATTGTTTCCAGTATGTGTATTCATAGCGCTCGTTATCTTCGTAAAGTGTACGGAGCATAGCCGGCCAGGGAGATTTGATAACTAAAAAGCCCCTTTGTCCGGCTTTAGTCGGTTTGCCCTGATCATCAACCACATCAGCCTCGATCCCAGGAAAAGGTTTAGTTGCTGATCCCGGTTTAAGCGATGTTACACCGGGAAGCGGGGTAATCATGATCATTCCGGTCTCGGTTTGCCACCAGGTGTCAACAATCGGGCAGCGGCCTTTACCGATGTACTCATGATACCAGAGCCATGCTTCCGGGTTGATTGGCTCACCGACCGAACCGAGCAGCCTGAGGCTCGATAGGTTGCGTCCGGCGGGGAACTGGTTGCCCCAGCGCATGAAAGAGCGGATTGCTGTAGGAGCGGTGTAGAAGACGGTTATTTTATATTTGTCGATCAGCTCCCAGAAGCGATCTTTAGTTGGATAGTCAGGGACACCCTCGTAAATAAAAACAGTTGAAGCGCTAGAAAGCGGCCCGTAGACAATATAGCTGTGGCCGGTAATCCAGCCGATATCAGCGGTGCACCAGTAAATATCATCTTCTTTGTGGTCAAATACATAGCGGAAAGTTGCATTAACTCCAACGAGGTAGCCTCCGGTGGTGTGCAGGATCCCTTTTGGCTTGCCGGTGGTGCCGCTGCTGTAGAGAATAAACAGCGGATCTTCAGCATCCATGGCCACCGCCTTAAAGTTGCTTTCGGCACCGGAGATCA
The DNA here is from genome assembly GCA_041309745.1 of Bacillota bacterium. GTDB lineage: Bacteria > Bacillota > Dethiobacteria > DTU022 > DTU022 > UBA993. The sequence goes on from JBFYYZ010000170.1 coordinate 2,533, forward strand.
GCTCGGTCCAAGTATAATCCCGATTGGAGACTTTCTCATATGGAATGTTTGTTCTTTCGACTACAACAATCTTTTTGATCGTCGGGCAATTCTGTAATGCTTCTTCCGCTGCGCTTTTCATCGGGATGGTTTTTCCGCGCCTGTATGCCCCGTCGGCTGTTACCAAAACCTTGGACTTTGAATCAAGGATCCGGTCTTTTAGCGCTTCAGGGCTAAATCCACCAAAAACAACACTGTGGATAGCTCCAATGCGGGTGCAGGCCAGCATGGCAATGACTGCTTCGGGAACCATCGGCATCCAAATTGTTACTGCATCGCCCTTAATTACTCCCAGCTTGGTTAAAACAGAGCTGAATTTAGATACTTCTTGTAAAAGGTCGCTGTAGGTTAATGTGCTGCTATCACCTTTCTCACCTTCAAAAATCAGCGCTTTTTTGTCCCCCATGCCTTTCTCAACCTGACGGTCCAGGCAGTTTGCGGCGACATTCAGTTTTCCGTTTACAAACCATTTATAATAGGGTGGATTACTGTCATCGAGCACTTGATCCCATTTATTAATCCACTCAATGTTTTCCGCCATCTCGGCCCAGTATGAGAGCCTGTCCTCTTCAGCTTTATGGTAGAGGGTCTGATCGTTTGTCAGCGCTTTGGCTTTAAAGGATTGATCAGGCAGAAATGGTTTATGGTGCTCTTCACTGAACATATCGCCATGATTCGTATCGGTCATCTAATTGCCTCCTATGAAAGTATAATGGTTTAAGTTTTTCGAGAAAGGGAACTCGAATTCCTTTAATATTCAGGCAATAAATTTTATTTTGTTATAACCGGAGTAGAGCAGAGGCTAGGCAGAGGTGAATTAGTGCCTGTTTATATTAAGTCCCAAGGCAGCAGCTGGTGAAGCGGATTATCTCGGACTCGCTGATATTTATTCCCACTCTGGCCAGTAAAATGTTACTTGGGTGCTCCCTGATTTCCGGATCCACCGTTTCCCAGGTGGTAAAGTTATATTTGGCAAAGAAATCCATCATAAACTGGCGGTACGCCCAGGGTGTAAGGCCAGTTTGTTTCAGATCCCAGCTCTGTACAAAGTGGGCTGCCATTACTACGAAGTTCTCGAAGTAATCAAATTCTTTGTTTTTAAAAATATTGTCTAGCAGGTTTTTACCCAAACCCATTTTGCGCCAGGCGGGATCAGTTTCGATGCTGCCCAGTTCAATCAGTTCTGGAAAACAGCGGCTTTGCCACCAGGGGTAATCGGGCTTTTGAAACGAGACATAAGAGACAACCTTGTTGGCCAGGGAAGCAGTAAAAACTAAGCCATCAGATTGATCGGCAAGTTCAATTAAGGCTTGGTGCTGGCGGACGGGCTGGCGAAAACAGCACAATCCATCTGTCAGTAGACAGGAGGCGAGCTGATCGGCACTCAGCGGACCCCTGATTTGCAATTTGCCCAAAGGTGTGTGGTTGATCTTGTTTATGCTGTCAAATGGTGGTTTTTTAAAGTTGTCTTCACTGCTATCGTGATCATTTTTCATTGAACAGCACCTCGTCGTTTAATTATTCTTTCGCATTATTTAAACGAAATCCTGCTTTTATTTTATTGTCGGTCTTACAGAAATATTTGCAGGCTCTTATCTTGACGATAAGGCTATTCTATGGTATTATAAGTTTTGCACTAAAAACGCTTTTAACATGAATTTCCGTTCTTTGAAAACTGAGCAGGAAAAGGTAAAAGGGTCTCCTGCCGGATGAGAATCTGGTGGGGTGAGACTCTTGCGATCTTTTAAGTAAAGTAAAGCCAGGAAAAAACGAGTGTGAAAAGGTTTGTATTTTAAATATAAACTGGAGAGTTTGATCCTGGCTCAGGACGAACGCTGGCGGCGTGCTTAAC
>JBFYYZ010000171.1:0-2828 GCA_041309745.1 Bacillota bacterium
AGTCATCAAAGACAGCAAATTCAGCTGTTGGGATGCCCCACTTCTTCATCTTTCTTTTCGCCCAGACTTTACTGCCTTCAAGCAGCGCTCCATCTTTACTTGGGCCAAATACTTTGATGTTTTTTAACCTCAGGCTGTCAGCCAGTCCGAGAGTCAGTGGCGCTTCTGGACCAACCACAACCAGATCAATTTGCTCCTGTACAGCCCAAGTAATGAGGTTCTCCAAGTCTTCCGCTTCAAAGGCGATATTTTTAGCTACCCTGGCAGTACCGGGATTACCGGGGGCACAAAACAGTTGATCAAGCATCGGGCTCCCGGCCAGTTTCCAGGCCAGAGCATGCTCTCTGCCTCCGCTGCCAACAATCAAAACCCGCATTCTAATCATCCTTCCCGGCTATAATTTTAAGTGAGCAGCGTTGATTCATCCAGTAATTGATTAGTGTTTAAAATAACGCCTGCCCGTGAAAACCATCGCTAACCCAAAACGATCGCAAACTTCGATTGATTCCAGATCTTTAAGCGATCCTCCCGGTTGAACAATAGCAGTTACGCCGGCTTTTGCCGCTTCCTCCACTACATCGGGAAAAGGGAAAAAGGCGTCCGAACCTAAGACAGCGCCCCTAACTTTATTTCCACCTTGTTCGATGGCAATTCTGGCAGCGCCGATCCGGTTCATCTGCCCGGCACCGATCCCTACTGTTTGTTCAGCATTGGCGATGACGATAGCATTGGAACGGACATGCTTAACCACCTTCTGGGCAAAGGCCAGGCTGAGCCACTCCTGTTTAGTAGGTTTACGGCGGCTAACCACCTTGCCCGCCCGAACATTGACCGGCTCCCGGTCGATCGTCTGGATCAGGACTGCCCCGGCAGCAACCTTAATATCGCTAAACGCCTGATGAATAGTTACCTGCGGTATCTGAAGCACACGCAGATCCTTTTTCTGACTAAGTATCGCCAGCGCTTCGTCGGTAAACTGCGGGGCGGCAATCACTTCTAGAAAAGTTTCCAGCATCATTTTTGCCGCATCCCCGTCAATAATCGTATTCGCAGCCAGTACTCCGCCAAAGATCGACACTGGATCGGCATCATAGGCCAGACGGTAGGCAGCGCCAACCAGATCAGCCGATCCGACTCCGCAGGGGTTGGCATGTTTTACAGCAACGATTGTCGGTCTTTCGAATTCAGCAGCTAATTCCCAGGCAGAGCCCAGGTCGTTGATGTTGTTAAAAGAAAGCTCTTTACCTTTTAGTTGTACTGCAGCCGCCAAACCGGTCTTTAAGCCCTGTGGGGTGTAGAAAGCAGCCTGCTGCTGAGGATTCTCACCGTAGCGCAAATCCTGAACCTTATTTAAACCGATGCTGAGCTGTTTCGGAAACAGAACGGATGAAGCTGCGGGCAGCCCCTTGAAATACGCGGCTATCGCCGCATCATAACAGGCTGTGTGGGCAAAGGCCTCGGCTGCCATTTTAATCCGGGTTTCTGCACTGACCCGGCCCTCTTCTTTCAGCTCCCGGATCAGCTCTTCGTAACGGTCAGGGTTAACCACCACCGCTACATAATGATGATTTTTCGCCGCCGCCCTGATCATCGTCGGGCCGCCGATATCAATATTTTCAACTGCTACTTCATGGATAACGCCTTCACGGCTGATCGTCTGTTCAAAGGGATAGAGGTTAACCACTACTATTTCTATCGGCTCAATGCCATGTTGTTCTAAATCTTTTTGCTGCTCCCGGATGGCGGTTTGGGCTAAAATAGCTCCATGGATTTTCGGATGTAAAGTTTTAACCCGTCCCTGCAATATTTCCGGAAAGCCGGTCACCTCCGACACTTTTTTCACATTTAAGCCTGCTTCTTTGAGCGCTCTTGCTGTTCCTCCTGTCGACAGCAGTTCATAACCGAGGGCAGAAAGCTCTCCAGCCAGTTCTGTAACACCACGTTTGTCGGAAACGCTGATCAGCGCCCGCTTTTTATTGGTCGACAATAAAGCACCTTCTTCCTACAACCTTTAGCTTGTTACGGCAAAAAAGATCAATCGCAGTCGGGTAGGTGCGATGTTCTGCTGCATGAATGCGCTGTTCGAGCGTCGCCACAGTTTCATGTTGAATTACCGGTACTGCTTCCTGCAAAATTACCGGGCCGCTGTCAAGCCCCTGATCAACAAAATGGACAGTGCAGCCCGTCACTTTAACCCCATAGTCAAAAGCCTGCTGAATGCCATCAGTGCCCGGAAAGGCAGGGAGCAGCGAAGGATGAATATTCATGATTCTTAAAGGAAATGCTTCGATAAAGGACGAGGAAAGCAAGCGCATAAAACCGGCCAGTACGACCAGGTCAGTTTCTGCTGCTCTTAACCTGGCAACCAGGGCACGGTCATAACTCTCCCGACCGTCAAATGAAGATGGATCGAGAAAATGAGTTTCAATCAGCTGTTTTTCGGCCCTCTTTAACGCAAAAGCATCAGCGCAATCGCTGATTACTAATACAATTTTTCCAAATATCTCTTTTCGCTCAGTGGCATCGATGATCGCCTGAAGATTGGTTCCCTGCCCGGAAGCAAGTACGGCGATATGCTTCATCTACTGGTTCCTCCCGGCTTGTATATAGTGACTGATCACTATTTCTCCCTCTGCTTCATTTTTCCTCTTCATAAAAAGGCTTGAACCTTTAGGTTAATTAAGAAGCAACGCAGCAGCATTAATTTATGATAACCCGGCTATCACCGTTAACTATTTTTCCAATCAGGCAGGCATTCTGTTCGTAGCCGGCAAAATGCTTGATCGCTTCTTCCACTTCATCAGCAGGGATCACCAACACATAACCGA
>JBFYYZ010000172.1:0-3012 GCA_041309745.1 Bacillota bacterium
GATTAGTAGCTTCTCCACTTTTAACTGAAGCAGCTCGTGCGGCTGCAGCTGCAGCGGGTTACGGTTCAGGATAACCATGTTAGCAATCTTTCTCTTTTCCAGGCTGCCCAGATCATGTTCATCAAAGGAGGTATAGGCAACATTGTAGGTAAACATCTTAAGGGCTTCCTGAATTGTTACCGACTGTTCAGGGATTTCATGGTTACAGGCGCCGTAAATCCCTTCAATCGGGTTGGGCGCAATTACCGGACCGTCTGACCCGCCACTGACCAATATCCCTAAGTCGATCATCTTTCTGAAGGGCGATCCATCTTTGGCGCGCTCGCCGAGGATCTCTTCCAAATAGCCGGCCGGTTCCAGTGGCGAGATCAGGAAGCCCGGCTGCAGGGTAATGATGATTCCCATCTCTGCAATGCGCTCCAGGATCTGTTCCGGAATCAGACAGGCGTGGATCAGGGTGTGGCGGTGATCGGTCCGCGGGGTCTCTTCCAGGGCTGCTTCAATTGCATTAACGGCCTGCACCACGGCAGCGTCACCGATGCAGTGCAGCTGCACCTGCAGCCCGGCACGGTTGGCTTCGGTGACAAAGCTTTTTACCTGCTGATCACTGTAGAATAAGATGCCCCGGTTTTGCGGATCATCACTGTACGGCTCCAACAGAGCGGCATCTTTGGCGCCAAAGCAGCCATCCAGGGCACAGGCAAAACAGCCGCCGATGCGGGGCAGTTTTCGCTTCAGCGCTTTGCCGACATCCATCGTCTGAAAATAGACCCGAAACTCTAACTGCGAGCTTTTAGCCAGATAACGCACCAGATCGACATCTAAGTCCCGGGGAAAGCCGACCCCTTCAACAGAGTGCACCAGGCCGACCCCGTAATCGGCCAGGGTATCCATACCCTTTAGCATGTATTGCAGGAGCTTAAGCGGCGGCACTTTTGAAGAGATATAATCGGTGGCCGCGAGAAAAGCCTCATGGAAGAGCTGGCCGCTTTCAAGGTCAAACCCGTTCAGCAAGCGGATTTCTTTCGGGATCATGCCGATTGCCGCCGTATTGGCAACCGCCGAGTGACCGTCATAGCAAACCAGGTAGATCGGCCGCTCCTTAACAGCGCTGTCCAGTTCGGTGCGGGTAATCAGGCGGCCTTCAGCGACGGAGTTTGCCGAGTGCCCAAACCCGAAGAGCATCTTGATTCCCGGTTCGCGATCCGCATATTCCCTGATCATCGGCCCAATATCGGCCAACTTTTCCGCTCCTCGTACATCAAAAGTTGAGTTAAAAAGCGCCCAGTTTGAAAAATGAATATGCCCATCACCAAAGGCCGGCAACAGGGCCTTATCCCCCAGGTCGATTATTTCCGGCGCCGGACCGAAAGAACCCGGCAGCTCATTTCCAACAAAAGCAATTCGGCCTTCATCTTCCACCAGGTATTGAAACACTGCCCCTTCCTGATCACAGGTTACTATATGACCTTTGAAAATTTGCATCTTTCGCTGCTCACGCTCCTTTATCCACTTTTGGCTGACCGAATCTCAGGAATCCAAAAATTTTCGAATATCTCGGTCATTTTTGATAAAGTTCGCTAAAAAGTTAAAAAAACCTTTGACAGAAAGCAGCAGCGTCCGATATATTATTAGGAAATTTATTTCCTTCGCAATTAATACCTATTCTTATTTTGCTGAAAGGTGCTGACGATATGGACGGTCATGAATCTGTGGAACCTGCTCTGCAAGATCCGGAAAACTCTTTCGGAATTGTTCAGCAGCAGTGTGATTCCTGTGCCATGCTGCTGGAACTGCCGGAGAGTATCTATGAGATAATCCGCAGCCCGATGCGCGAGCTGCAGGTATCGATTCCGGTGAAGATGGATAACGGCAAAATTAAGGTTTTTAAAGGATTCCGGGTTCAATACAACGACGTCCTGGGGCCAACCAAAGGCGGAATCCGTTTTCATCCCGACGAGACCATTGACACGATCCGGGCTTTAGCCGCCTGGATGACCTGGAAATGCTCCCTGCTCGAGCTGCCGCTGGGCGGCGCCAAAGGGGGAGTAATCTGCAACCCCCGGGAAATGTCCCTGGGAGAGCTGGAGCGTCTGAGCCGCGGTTATATTGAGCGAATCTGGAGTTTTATTGGCCCTGACCGGGATATTCCGGCGCCGGATGTCTATACAAACCCCCAAATCATGGCCTGGATGATGGATGAATACTCAAGACTGGCTGGTAAAAACCAGTTTGGAGTAATTACTGGAAAACCTCTATACCTCGGTGGCTCAATCGGCCGTAATACCGCAACAGCCCGGGGCGGAATTTATGTGATCGTCGAAGCGGCTAAAACTGCCGGGATGAATTTACACGAAGCGTCGCTGGCGGTCCAGGGTTACGGTAACGCCGGTTTTCATTTGGCCTGCCTGGCCCACGATATATTCGGCTGTAAGATTGCAGCCGTTACCGATCAGCGCGGCGGCATTTATAAGAAAGATGGACTTGACCCGACGGCTGTCTTTGAGCACAAAAAGAACACCGGCTCCGTTGTCGATTACCCCGATGCCGAGAATATTACTAACAGCGAGCTCTTTGCATTAGATGTAGACATCCTCTGTCCCAGCGCCTTAGAGAATGTAATCACCAAGAAAAATGCCGGCCTGATCAAAGCAAAGATTATTGCCGAACTGGCCAACGGCCCGACCACACCTGAAGCTGATGAAATTCTTTTTGACCGGAACATCCAGGTGCTGCCCGACTTTCTCTGCAATGCCGGCGGCGTTACCGTTTCATACTTCGAAATGGTCCAGAATTTCAACATGCTCTACTGGGAAGAGGCAGAAGTGTTTGAACGCCTGCGCAAAAAGATGGTCTGCGCTTATCATTCGGTGCTGAACGCTTCAGAAAAATATCACGTCAACATGCGCCAAGCCGCTTATACCGTTGCCGTGCAGCGGATCGCCGACGCCATGATCCTACGCGGCTGGGTCTAAGTGTCAGGGGGACGGGGTTGTTGACACTTTTTTTGCT
>JBFYYZ010000173.1:0-18142 GCA_041309745.1 Bacillota bacterium
TCCAAGTTATCCTTTTTAAACATTTATAGACCTCCTGTTTTCTTTACTAAATTGTACATACTGTTTTTACTGCATGTAATTGACGGGGTTGACCGGTGAGCCGTTGTAGAGTACTTCGTAATGCAAGTGTGTTCCGGTTGTCCTTCCGGAGGCTCCCATGTACCCAACAGTCTGTCCTCGCCCGACCAGATCGTCCGCATTAATGGTAAAACCGGAGAGGTGGGCATAAAGCGTTTCATAACCGTACCCGTGTTCGATAACGACAACGTTACCATAACTACCTCGGTAACCGGTAAAAATTACTTTTCCATCAGCAGAGGCCACGATTGCCGATCCGTAAGCCCCGATAATGTCAACTCCGGTATGAAACTGATAGCCGCTGGCATAGGGAATTTTACGCATCCCAAAACCGGAGGTAATCCGGCCTCTCGCCGGCCAGATTGAAGGTTTAGCGTCAGCCTGAATGATATATTCTCCAACCAGATTAAGCGTTTCCGAACGTTCCGGCACCAGACTCTGCAGGATAATAATATTTTGAGAAGCGCGCCCCAGGACGTCATCCGCCTCCGATCCGCCGCTAAATAGCGACCCTACGCGTAAATCAGGCGCATCAGATCCGTCACGGTAGTAACCAAAACCATCTTCTGAATCTTCATTTAACTCATTTAAAATCTCCTCAACATCGAGATCAAGCTTTTCTGTCACGAATACAACAAGATCATCGATCGCCCTGACTTGCTCCATCATTCTCTGCGTCTCAGCCGCCAGAGCGTTAATCTCCTCCTGCTGAGCCCGGTTCAACTCTCTTAAAGCATAGACCTCGCGCGCATCCGCCAAAACTCTGAAATAGGAAAAAATAAGCAAACAAAATCCGGCAACTGCCAAAACAAAGAAAGCTACAGCCAGCTGTACAGCAAAAAGTGGAAGCCGAGCAGAGTAAGTCGACTCTTCCGAATGTGGAATTACCATTATTGTAAAGCTTCGCTTATTATTAACAGGCATGCAATAACAGTCCTTTTCAAACCGGACAAACCGTGACAACGGAGCAACCGGTTAAAACACTTTATCGATTATAACACAGTTTTCCCGGGCCAAACAAAAGGGCAACTAGTTGCCGCAAAAGAGAAAATGTTTCACGTGAAACACCCGGGCATAGAATAGTGTTTCATGTGAAACATTATTTATAAGCCTTCGGGCAGCAACTTAGCAATTAAGCGCTCAAGATCTTCTTCCCCGTAATAGTGGATTTCGATCGTGCCCCCGCTTTTTGCCGGCTTAATTCTAACTTTTGTTCCTAATCGGCGCTGAATCTGGAGCTGCAGCTCAGATGTAAGCGGATCTTCTGCCGTTTCCCGCTTATTTTCTAGACTTTTCCTGCTTTTCTTTCCTGTTTGTTCCGAAAGTTTTTCAGCATCTCTGGCTGTTAGCCCTTCTTCAACTATTCTTTGAGCAAACTCTTCCTGTTTTAAATGGTCAGAGATTGCAAGCAAAGGTCTGGCTTGTCCTGCGGTCAGCTTTCCCCGGGCTATCAGATCAAGGATCTTTTTAGAAAGGGATAAGAGTCTGACGCTGTTAGCTATTGCCGGACGACTTTTCCCCAGCCTCTGTGCCAGATCCTCCTGCGTATAGTTATAGTCCTTCATCAGTTGTCGATATGCCGCAGCCTCTTCTACGGGGTTTAAATCTTCCCGCTGGAGATTCTCAATCAGAGCAATTTCGAGCATCGCTTTGTTGTCGTAGCTTCTGACTATCGCCGGGATGCTCTTCAGTCCGGCTATTTTCGCCGCCCGGCACCGCCGTTCTCCGGCAACCAGGTAGTAATCGTCGTCACTGCCGGTCGGGCAAACCACAATTGCCTGCAGCACCCCGTGCTCCCTGATTGACAGAGCCAGCTCTTCCAGCTTTTCCTGATCAAAGTTTTCTCTCGGCTGATAAGGATTCGGCCTGATTTTTTCAAGTGCTATTTCGCTATTCTCTAGATCTGAATCGGTGTCAAAGGCATCGGGGATCAGGGCACCCAGTCCTTTTCCCAGTCGTCTTTTGTCACTCATCTTGTCAGCACCTCCCGGGCTAGATCAAGGTGTAATGCCGCCCCTCTGCTGCGGGGGTCATATTCAAGGATATGCTTTCCGTAACTGGGCGCCTCGCTCAACCTGACATTCCTAGGAATGACAGTATTAAATACATACTGTTTAAAGTACTTGCGCACTTCTTCGGCAACCTGTTCGGAGAGGTTGGTGCGACTGTCGTACATGGTCAGCAATACACCTTCAATGTGTAAATTCTTGTTTAAGTGTTTGCGGACCAGGGCTATTGTGTTCATCAGCTGTCCTAAACCTTCCAGAGCATAGTACTCGCACTGGATCGGAATCAGAATACCATCAGCTGCTGTGAGAGCATTGAGCGTAAGGAGGCCGAGCGAAGGCGGGCAGTCGATAATGATAAAATCGTATTCGTTTCGAATAGGTTCCAGGGCTTTTTTCATTCGCCCCTCTCGTTCATCCATATCTACTAATTCAATTTCTGCGCCGGCAAGCTGGATTGTTGCCGGTACAACAGATAGGCATGGCCATTTGGAAACCCTGATTACTTCCTTAATCGGTAGATCGTCAATTAAAACATTGTAAATACAGTTTTTCTCTTCGTTTTTATTAAATCCGATGCCGCTAGTTGAGTTGCCCTGCGGATCAGTGTCGATCAGCAGGACCTTTGAACCACCGGCCGCCAGAGAAGCGCTCAGGTTGATAGCTGTTGTGGTTTTACCCACGCCTCCCTTCTGATTGGCGATTGCCATTACACGTCCCATCTCATCTCTCCTAACTTTTTCACGATCTATCCACTACCGGGTCTTAAATCCCGGTTTTTCTCGCTTCAATCATCTCTTTCGTCAGGCGAATCGTTACCTCAATATAATCCTGTTCAACCGTCTCCTCCACCTCCGGGTAGAGTCCCGCGCTGTGCATCACAGTTACCGCTTCTCTGATCGTGTTTAAGACGATCCTCATGTCACGAATAATCGGCTTGGTCCGTCCGTTCGCCTTCCGCTCTCCCCTGGTATCCTGAATCCGGTCAATTCGTTTTTCGGCCTGACTGACTGTGAGGCCCCTCTCTGTTATCTCGTGGATCATTTTGAGTTGTGTTTCTTCCGAATCAAGTCTCAGCAGGGCCCGGGCATGACGCTCTGTAAGCCCGTTCTTCAAAAGCTTCACTCTGATATCATCACTGAGCTTAAGCAGTCTGATTTTATTGGCTATTGTAGACTGGCTTTTGCCTAAACGCTGTGCTAACTGATCCTGAGTGAGATTAAAGCTTTTCATCAGGTTAGTATAGCCCGTGGCCTCCTCAATATAGTTTAGATTTTCGCGCTGCAGGTTCTCAATTAAAGCAATCGTTGCCATAGCATTGTCTGAAAGGGTCTTCACTGAAGCGGCTATTTTTTTCCAACCCAGTTTACGGCAGGCCAGGTATCTTCGCTCGCCCACAACAAGCTGATAACCATCTCCAACTCTGCGGACCACGATCGGCTGAATCAGCCCGCAGGATTTAATTGACTGAGCCAGCTCGTTAATCTTCTCTTCCACTATTTCTCGGCGGGGCTGAAAAGGGTTCGGCCTGATCCGGGCCAGATCGATGGCAAGAACATTTTCTGTAGTCGGTTCACTTTCCTGGTGTGGAAATTGATCCATCCATTCTTCTGTCATTTCACCAGCACCTTTTTATAGGATAGGATACTTAATTCTAATTTGACAAGCAGCTCTGCTTTCCTTCAACCCAGCCTTAAAAACAGGAGCTTTGCAGAGATATATCCATTATTTTATTGGTCGGCGTGCCGGCTTGCCTGTTGAACGCGGATATTGAGCGGGTGTCGATGCGACTTTCTCTACCAAGTAGAAAGTTCTTTTTTCACCCGCTGGCAAAGTGTAGTCGTAACGACCAGTAATTTTGCCTCCGCATAATGTAAGCGCTCTTGCTGCCTCTGACATCTCCTGCTTTCCGCGCGGCCCCTTATAAAAGACGGCCTTCCCTCCGGGCAACAAGAGCGGCAGTGCAAGCTCTGCCAACACAGCTGCTTTGGCAACGGCCTTGCTCAGGACGTAATCAAATCTTTCTCGGTAGGCAGTATCCCGCCCGCAATATTCTGCTCTTTCCCTTAATATATTGACATTTTTAAGCCCAAGTGAACGTGCTGTTTCTTCCAGAAAAGCAGCCTTTTTCTGATTGGCATCAAGCAGGAATAGCTTGCATTCAGGCAAGCAGATGGCCAGCGGGATCCCCGGCAGACCCCCTCCGCTTCCCAGATCAACAATGCTGCTGTCATTTTTAAATGATAATCTTGTAATTGGAAAGTGGCAATCATAAATCTGGCGGTTAATTAAATCCTCAATCGAGAATTCACCGGTGAGACGCTGCTTTTTGAGACCGGCCAGCAAGAGTGAACAATAATTTAAAAGCAACTCCTTTTTTTGCTCATCCAGGGCCAGCTCCAGATTCTTGAGAACCTCGCCGAGAACAACTTCCGGTTTACTTTCTTGAGCCATTTTTAAACACCTGCGGCCTCCCGATTACTTACCGAGGCAAAATTCACTGAAAACCCGATCCAGCAGATAATCGCCTGCTGAATCCCCGGTGATCCGCCCTAAAGCTAACCAGATTTGCTGTAAAATCAAACTAGTTATCTCTGCCGGCTCAGAAAGCAGCGCCCCTTCTGCTTTCCTTATTCCGAGCAAAGCCTCCATAAGGATCTCTTCCTGACGGAAGGTGATTAGGATCGGACTGTCGCTGAGCTCACCGAAATGCTGATCCAGTCTATCGGCCACTGTCTGTTCCAGTTTAGGAATACCTGAGCCTTTTAAAGCAGAGACAGAAACTGTCGCCACTTCTCCAAATTGTTTCTTCACTACATCCGCTGTAACTATTTGCGGTAAATCACTTTTATTGATAATAACTATCAATCTCTGTTCCTCGCTGATCGGGGAAATCATCTTGGCGATGTCCAGATCAAAGGGCAAGGAGCCATCGATCACCAGCAGAATCAGTTGAGCCGCTGCCGCAACTGACCTGGCCCTCTTTATACCCTCGAGCTCAACCGGGTCATCTGACCCCTGGATCCCTGCCGTATCAATCAGTCGCAGCGGATAACCGCCGAGCGTCAAGGATCCTTCGAGCAAATCGCGGGTGGTACCCGGAAGCTCATGCACGATTGCTTTTTGATCTCCTAAAAGCCTGTTAAGAAGTGAGGATTTACCAACATTTGGCTTGCCAATAATTGCTACAGCCACTCCCTCTTGATACGCTCTGTTCCTTGTAACTCCCTGTAAAAGTTTCTCCAACTTATCTTTAATCGCCAGCAGTTCCATCAGCGTTGTTTCTTTGGCGGGAAGCTCGTCCATGAATTCCTCCGGATAATCAATTTCTGCTTCAATTGGAGCCCTGATCGCAATAATTCTGTTTCGGATGTCGTTTACTGTTTCTGCCAGCTTTCCCTGCAGGGTCCGCAGTGAAGCTTTCGTTGCCTCTTCTGAACGGGCGCGGATTAGGCCAATGACCGCCTCCGCCTGGCTAAGATCGATGCGTCCGTTTAAGAAGGCCCTTTTCGTAAATTCACCAGGTTCGGCAAGCCTGATACCCATAGCCAATAATAACTTTAAAATAGCACGCAGGTTAACGACCCCGCTATGACAATTAATTTCAACCAAATCTTCACGGGTGTAGGTATAAGGTGCAGGCATGAAGGAGACCAAAGCTTCATCAACAATTTCGCCATTTTGATCTTTCACTGTTCCATAATAAAGGTATCTCGGTTTTGGATAACCCGGTTCGGTGCTTTTTCGGCAATCAAATATTTTCCGGACTAGCGGGAAAGACTCCGATCCGCTTAGCCTGACAATACCGATGCCACCTTCGCCGAGAGGAGTGCTAATGGCCACAATTGTTTCATCACTAATTTTCTTAGCTTCCATTGCCAAATAATCACATCTTTTCAGGTTGTTTCAGGCATAATAAAAGCCGCCCCAACTACAAAACTGGGGCGGCCTTAATCAACCATTTTAGCGCGGAGCCACAATAACTTTTCTGAAAGGCTCCTGCCCCGAACTGTACGTGGTTACATCCGGATCATCCTGCAACGCTAAATGGATAATGCGCCGCTCCTGCGGGGTCATTGGTTCAAGCGCCTGTTCATATCCTCCGGAGCTTACTTTTTTCGCTACACTTCTGGCCAACTGAGTGAGGGTCTTATCCCGCCTGAGACGATATTTTTCAACATCAACTACCACCATTTTATTAAGACCGGGAAACTGCCTTCTCACAATGATGTTTAATAAGTACTGCAAATCACCCAAGGTTCTTCCGCGCCTGCCGATCAATGCGCCGACGTCGGTCCCTTCGATCTCTGCTTCCAGTTTTTCTTCATCTTCATTAACCCATACCGTGCCGCTGATAGCCATCAAATCCAACAACGTAGAGAGGTATTCCTTCAGATACTGATCTGCAGTTTGTAGGGGGATAACTTTTACTCTTGCCTCTTTGTTACCGATCAGGCCCAAAATGCCCGATGACGGTTCATCTAAGATTTCGATCCTAACATTATCCTTTTTTCTGCCCAGCTTTATAAGTGCTTTTTCAACAGCTTCATCGACAGTTTTACCTGTTTCTTCGTATCCGCTCATTTTTTTCCCTTTCCTTTTTTGGGCCGCGGCTTAGCTGTCTTTTCTTCCTTGTCTTGCTTCTCAATTTTTGCATCTGTCAGCTCTTCCCGATCAGGGCTCAATTTATCCTTAATGCTCTTATTTTCCTGAGCCTCAGCTGCTACGAGAGCTTTTTCTTTCTCTTTTATGGCATCCAGGTGCACAATCAGTTTATGCTGCCCGATTGAAAAAACATTATTCATAATCCAATAGATTACCAGTCCAACGGGAAAACTGAAGCTGAAAACGGTAATCATAACCGGCATCATATAAAGCATCATTTTTTGACTACTGTCTGCTGACATTGACAACTGCGAATAGAGATAGGTTGTAGCTCCGGCGATCAGTGGAAAAAGATAATAGATGCTGATGTTGCTTAAGAAATTTTCCAGGCTGACATCCGGCACAACCAGCAAATCAATAAGCTCTGCTTTTTGGAAAAGGTAGGGGTTTATGACGCTCATGTCCAGGAACAAGTCCGCTTCCCTCAATAACCTGAAGATCCCGATCAGAATCGGGAATTGCACTAAAAGCGGCAGGCAACCGGCCAGCGGATTCATGTTATTCTCTTTCATAAACTCACTCATTGCCTGGTTTTGCTTCTCTTTGTCGTCCTTGTATTTCTGCTGGATCTTCTTCATTTCAGGCTGCAATGCCTGCATTCTTTTTGCGGATTGAATCTGCTTGTTATTGAGGGGAAATGTTACTAGCTTCACCATTACTGTCATAATGATAATCGCCACCCCAAAGTTAGGGATATACTGGTAAATAGCACTGATAACAACCCCAAAAAATTGAGCTATAGCATCAATCATTTGTTTTCCTCCTATGTGGACCCTATTCTACCGGGTGATACCCTCCCGGGTTGAAGGGGTGGCAATGGGATAATCTTTTCATTCCCATCACCAGGCCCCTGCAAAGACCATACTTGTTCAGGGCATCATAGGTGTACTGTGAACAGGATGGATAAAAACGACAAACCTTAGGTTTCAGCGGGGAAATAAATAGGCGATAAAAACTAATCAAGGCCAGACAGCCTTTAGTAGCCAACTGCTCCGGTTTGCTTACTGCTCTTTTAAAAATAGCTGCCCTTTCCGGCACAGTTTAGCCAACTCCCTGAGTGCTTCATGATAATTCAGATCTGCTGAAGGCTTGCGAGCGATGAGGATAAAATCATAACCCTTTTTCAGCTTATGTTCCAGATGTAACAACGCTTCTTTAAACAATCGCTTGATCCGGTTCCTGATGACGCTGCCACCGACTTTTTTACTGACAGAAAAACCGGTTCGATTGCTTTCTGATCCGTTTGGGCAGTAATAAAGGACGATATTTTTCGAAACAACCGTCCTGCCGTAGCGGTAAACCCGCTTAAACTCCCAGTTTTTTTTAAGCCTGAACAGTGGCATCTATTATGCACTTAATCTTTTTCTCATTTTTTTCCTTCTTCTGCTGATAACCTGCCTGCCGGCCTGGCTGCTCATGCGTTTTAAAAAGCCATGCACTCTTTTTCTTTGTCTTTTTTTAGGCTGATAAGTTCTCTTCATTGGTAACCCCTTTACTAATCGTTCATAATGTAAAAAAATTATACGTAATAATAATATAAGTGTCAAGAAAACCTTCGTGAAACAAGGTCTGATCTTATTTTTTTTGCACGATCCAAGCTTTACAGTCGAGTGGCTGATCTGTTAATATGTATCTTACGAAGCAGGAACTTTTTCTCTGATTATGTTGCTTATCCACAGCTTTTGTTGATAACTCAATATATTGTTGATAACCATTCCTACTGTAGTTTTTCCAGAGAGGTAATTAATGAACAGTCAGCTTAATGAAATCTGGCAACTCACCCTCGAAGAGTTGAGCAAAGATGTCAACAAACCTAGCTTTGAAACCTGGTTTAAGCTGACCAAACCGGTATCTTTAGACAATAAGTGCCTGGTTATTGAGGTTCCTAATGATTTCACAAAGGAATGGTTTGAAACCCGTTTTCGGCAGCAGATTATTAACGCTCTGAAAGAAATAACGACAGACGATCACAGGGTTAATTTCGTTATATCCACGCAATTCCAGTCAGAAGAAGACAGCGTCGACCTGCAGGCCGCAACGACCAGGAATGCTTATCAAAAAAACATTCCCCCGCTGGAAAACAGCGAAAATGAATTTCTCCAGCATAATCATAAATTAGTTTCAAATTTTAATCCCCGTTATACATTCAGTACATTTGTTGTCGGAGCCTGTAACCGTCTCTCTCACGCGGCATCTCTGGCTGTTGCCGAGAGCCCGGCCCGGGCTTATAACCCGCTTTTCATTTATGGTGGTGTGGGCCTCGGTAAAACCCATCTCCTGCATGCTATTGGCCAGTATACCCTAATTAATCATGGTTTCAACAGAGTCTACTATCTCTCATCCGAAAAATTCACTAATGAATTTATCAATGCCATCCGTGACAATAAAACCCTTGATTTTCGTAATAAGTATCGTTATATGGATGTAATATTAATTGATGACATCCAGTTTTTAGCCGGCAAAGAACAAACTCAGGAAGAATTCTTTCATACATTTAATGCCCTTCACGATAATAACAAGCAGATTATTATTTCCAGCGATCGTCCTCCCAAAGAGATACCAACTTTGGAAGATCGTCTTCGCTCCAGGTTTGAGTGGGGCTTAATTACCGATCTACAACCTCCTGATCTGGAAACAAGAACAGCTATTTTAAAGAAAAAAGCAAATTCCGACGGAATAGAGATGCCGGATCAGGTAATTCAATATATTGCCGGAAAGGTAAACACCAATATCCGAGAACTTGAAGGAGCGCTAATCAGGATCGTTGCCTATGCTTCACTTTTTAAAACACCGGTTACCATAGAACTGACAGAAACAGCTCTCCAGGACATAATCAACACCAGGCAAAAAAATATTACTGTCTCCACAATCATCAGTCAGACTGCTGATAATTTTAACATTACTCCGGATGACCTTCTATCGAAGAAGAGAACCCAGGATATAGCTTTCACCAGGCAGGTTGCCATGTACTTATGCAGAATGTTAACCGACCTTTCTCTGCCAAAAATCGGTGATGAATTTGGAGGCAGGGATCATACGACTGTTTTACATGCTTTTAAAAAGATCAACCTCTTGGTAAAAAATAATAACGAACTTAAAAACCGTATTGAACTGATCAGGAATAACATTCTGGATAACTCCTGATTTAGATGTGTATAACTATTTATCTGTCCGGATATTTTCAATTAACAACAACTTTATTATATTTATGAACAGCTTATTGGTGATCTTTAAACAGCAATAAATGATTGCTTTTCTTAAATAAATATAGACTGCGGCTGGAACAGTATATTTTTATTATTTTTATCCACAGTATAAACATGGACTATTACTTCTGTCTTATATATATAATAAGTAGATCTAGAATCTTTACCTGTTGAAAAAGAGAATTTAACCGAGCGGGAGGTTTCATCATGCAAATAAAAATAGATTCATCGGAATTTAAAAATTGTCTCGAAAATGTTGAGAAAATCCTTCCTACACGATCAACAATGCCGGTTATTAATAATATTTTTCTTGATATAAGTCCTGGTTCACTGATTATAGCTGCCACGAATCTCGAAATGTATATCCGTGTTTCAATGAATTACATAGGAAATGAAAGCGGAAAAATTTTATTACCACCTAAAATTGTTGATATTATGCGTTATTTCCCGACACCGGAAGTGACAATTAATGTTAACTGGGATAATAAAAGAATAGAAATATTAGGTGGTCAGGCTCAATTTCATCTATTTGGTGCAGATCCTGAAGATTTTCCAACTTCTTTTGGCCAGGAAAATGGTTCAGGACAAACGATAGAGATCGAACAGGGTCTTCTTAAAAAAATGCTGCGCATGGTTGTGTTTGCAGCATCAACAGAAGAGACCCGCCCTGCTTTTAACGGGATGCTGATTTCGCTCGAAGGTGGGACGCTGACTTTTACTGCTTCCGATACTTACCGATTAGCGGTTAAAAAGACCGCTAACGAACAGTGGGATGGCAAGGTGTTCAGGTTACTGGTACCGGCCAGGACGCTGAGAGAATATTTACGTATTGCTAATGATAATCAGCTTCCTGTGAAGCTTAAGTTTGATAAAAGTATTTTATCTTTTGAGTTTGGGAATGTCTATTTTGCCACCAGGCTTTTGGAAGAAAAATATCCGGATGTTAGCGGCGTTATTCCAAAGGAATATAAAACCAGGATTATTGTTGATCGTAAATTATTGGAAGAAACAGTAGCAAGAGCTAACTTATTGGCGGAAGGTAAAAACCAGGCTGTTCACTTTGCAATCAGAGAAGAGGAATTAGAGATTAAGGCAAGCGGGCAGGAAGGTAGGATGGAAGAGATCTTACCGGTGGAGAGGGAAGGAGATCTTTTAGAACTCTTTGTGAACTCACGCTATATCCTGGATTTAATTAAGCAGCTTGATGAGGAAAAATTGAGTATAGATTTTCATGGTGACGGAGGTCCCCTAATTTTTAGAATGCCTGGCAGGCAGGATTATCTCTACCTGGCTTTACCGATCAAAAAATTTAATTGAAAGCCTGGGAGCAAAATACTTTGTTTTACCTGGAGAGCCTGCTTTTAAATAATTTTCGTAATTATGCACAGCTGCAGATTAACTTCCACCCGCGTTTAAATATCATCAGTGGCGAAAACGGACAGGGAAAAACGAACCTGATTGAAGCGGTTTTTTTTCTCTCTGTCACGCGCTCTTTCCGGACTAATCGTGATCAGGAGCTGGCTGGTTTTACGGGGCAGCATTTTTTTATTAAAGGGCAATTCGTCAAGGACGATTTTAAAAATATTCTTCAGATCAGCTACAATGAAAAACAGCTAAAGGTGTTCATCGACAATGATCGAAAAAACCGCTTTGATCATTTGCAACAATTCCCCGTTGTAGCCTTCAGCCCGGATGATCTATTAATAATTAGGGAAGGGCCGGCTACCCGCAGGCGTTATATCAACCTGGAGGCATCACAGCTTGACCAGCGCTATTTTCTGGAAATGCGTGCCTATCACAGGGTTCTATTGCAGCGCAACAAGTTGCTAAAAGAGAATAGGAATAGAAGGGAAATTGAGAAACTCCTTGAACCATGGGATGATTCACTAATTACTCATGGCTCAGCAGTAATCAGATTCAGAAAAGAGCTGGTTAGTCAACTGGCTACAGAAGCGGCTCCCTTCTTTTCCAGGATGACCGCTGAACAGGAAGAACTTTCGCTTGTTTATGTCGGTTCATTTGCGAGCGAAGGTAATTGTACAGGCCTGGAGAGACAATTTCGAGAAGAGTTACTTAAAAAAAGAGAAACGGAAATCAGAAGACAGACAACCGTTGTTGGGCCACATTTAGACGATATTTGCATTATCATAAACGGAAGAGATTCCAGAAAATACTCTTCCCAGGGGCAGAAAAGATCCGCAGCTCTGGCCCTCAAAATGGCTGAAGCCACGATGCTTTATCAAAAAAACGGCAATTGGCCTATTCTTTTGCTTGATGATGTTTTTTCAGAGTTTGACTGTCAACGTAAAGAGCAGCTGCTTGATTTTTTGGGTGGTATAAACAGCCAGTGTTTTTTGACTACGGCGGTTGCGCTGGAGCAGTTGCCGGCAAAGTTGTCAAGCTGCTCCTATAAAATTAATGTTCAACGGGGAATGATCAGCAATGAAAAAGATGGGTCCGGTTGTTGAACAGCTGCTCAAGAAGTATGATCTTTGGCAGGGTTACCTGCAGTTTCTGGTCGTTGAAAAGTGGGCGGAAATAGTTGGTCCACCTCTCTGTGAGGTCACAAAAGCAGATTCAATCAGCAGGGGTAAATTAAAAGTATTGGTCAAAGATTCAGTTTGGGCTTATCACTTGACGATGCTTAAACCACAGCTGATCTCAAAATTAAACAAGGAAGCCGGAGCGGTTGTTGTAAAAGATATTTTTTTTTCAATCAATCCTGCGGAAAATAGTGAGGAGCAGAAAGAATAAAGGGTAACGTTCAAGAAGATAGCATTTTTGAGAGTAAAAGCCCACCGGTAGTAATCAGGCAGGAGGTAGTAGATGTATATTCATACTGGGAACGGTCGGATTATTTTTAAGCGGGAACTGATCGGAATTTTTAATTATGACCTTTTTGTCAGGGAGAAGCTCGCTAGTAACGAAAAGATTTGGCAGCAAAATGCTAATGAGCTTAGGGCTAACAAGGGACGTAGTCAATCAATAATTGTTACTGACCGGGAAATATTTTCTGCCCCGATCTCTCCACCGACCTTGGCCGGTCGCAGCAATAAATAAATAATGATTAGGACCCGGCAGGCCGTCGGGCAGCAGAAATGCTATAATAGATCAGCTATCATAAACAGGTTATGGGGGTGAAACATGTCTGCGAAAAACCAAAACAATAACCATGACTATAACGCCGAACATATCCAGGTGCTGGAAGGCCTTGAAGCAGTTAGGCGCAGGCCCAGTATGTACATTGGCTCTACTGCGAGCCGTGGTTTGCATCACCTGGTTTTTGAAGTTGTGGATAATAGTATTGATGAAGTTTTAGCCGGCTACTGTAAGCAGATAAAGGTGACTATTAATATTGACGGCAGCGTGACCGTGGTCGATGACGGTCGTGGGATTCCCGTTGAAAATCATCCCCAGGAGAAAAAACCGGCAGTCGAGGTTGTGCTGACCACACTTCATGCCGGTGGTAAATTCGGCAGCGACAGTTATAAAGTAGCTGGCGGCTTGCATGGCGTTGGTGTTTCGGTGGTCAACGCGCTATCGGAATGGCTTGAGGTAGAAGTTTATCGGGACAGTAAAATTTACAGCCAGCGCTATGCCAAAGGCAAAAAGGTTTCTCCGATCAAGGAATACGGCACTGTCAGTAAAACGGGCACCAAAATAACCTTTCTGCCCGATAAAGAAATCTTCGAAAAGATCGATTTTGAAAATGAGGTTATTATCCAGCGCCTGCGCGAGCTGGCTTTTTTAAATAAAGGAACCAAAATTGTTTTTAAAGATCTGCGCAGCAACAGGGAAGAAAAATTTAAGTTCGATGGCGGAATCATGCAGTATGTAGCCTACCTGACCCAGGGCAAGGAAACAATTCCCAATAAGCCGATCTACATCCATAAAGCAACCAGCGGTTTTGAAGTAGAGCTGGCCATGCAATATCACAATGGTTACAACGAAGTGATTTACTCCTATGCCAACAATATTCATACCCAAGAAGGCGGCACCCATGAATACGGTTTTAAGGTGTCCCTGACCCGCCTGATCAATGATTTCGCCCGCAAGCTGAGCATTCTGAAGGAAAGTGAAAGCAACCTCTCCGGTGAGGATATCCGGGAAGGCTTAACAGCCGTGCTCAGTATTAAGTTGATGGATGCCCAGTTTGAAGGCCAGACAAAAACCAAACTTGGCAACAGTGAAATCCGTAGCGTGGTGGACAATATTGCCTACGAGGGGATCGAAGCTTTTCTTGAGCAAAACCCGGCGATAGCGAGAAGAATTATTGAAAAATCGATCCGGGCATCAAGAGCCAGGGAAGCGGCGCGTAAGGCCCGCGAACTGACCAGGCGCAAAAATGCCCTCGAAGTCTCCAGCCTGCCAGGCAAGCTGGCTGACTGCACTTCTAAAGATCCGGCGGAAAGCGAGCTATTCCTGGTTGAGGGCGATTCAGCAGGCGGTTCGGCTAAACAGGGGCGGGATCGCCGCTTTCAGGCCATCTTACCGCTGCGCGGTAAGATTATCAATGTTGAGAAGGCCCGACTTGATAAAATTCTTGCCAACGAGGAGATCCGGACCCTGATCACCGCTCTCGGAACAGGGATAGAAAGCGAATTCGAGATCAGCAAATCACGTTACCAGAAAATAGTGATCATGACTGACGCCGATGTTGACGGTTCGCACATCAGGGTATTGCTGTTGACCTTTTTTTACCGCTTCATGCATCAGCTGATCGACAGCGGTTTTATCTACATTGCTCAGCCGCCTTTGTACAAAGTGAAAAAGGGCAAACAGGAGGCCTACCTTTTCCGGGAGGAAGAGTTGGATAAGTTGTTAAATGCATGGACGCGTAATGGAGGGGTCCAGATTCAGCGGTATAAGGGCTTAGGAGAGATGAACCCTGACCAGTTGTGGGAAACGACAATGAACCCGGAAACCAGGGTTATCAAGCGCGTTGAGCTGGTGGACGCAATCCAGGCCGATCATATCTTCGGGGTCCTGATGGGCGATAAAGTGGAACCACGGCGGAAGTTCATCGAGGATAATGCCCGCCTGGTTCAGAATTTAGATATCTAACAACCATTCTTTAAGAAAGAATAATGCCCTGCCGGAAGAACCGGCAGGGCCCTTGTTTTTTGTTTAGCTGCCCAGCAGGGAGATGTCAAAAATTAACCCGTCGCTTATATCGTCGTTAAGGTAGCGGAAAAGGATTTCGCTTCCTTCCCCTAAATTAAGCTGCTCCATTAAGACGCCGGCCTCGTCTGTTAACCTGAAAGCACGAGGCGGTAGTTCCTCCGGAACACCGCTGATCCGTATGGAGATAAGGGTTTCTACTCCATCTTCCATTAGTCCACTGAAACGACCGCTGTCGATCCGGAAATCCCCGGCGGAGGTCTCCTGAATAATGATGATCTTATCGGCGCCGCCCTGCTCCGGATAGGATTCGGCAATCGGACCGCTGTATCTGACCTCTACTGCCTGACCTCTCTCCAAAAATTCAGCGTTGACAACCTCTCCGTTTAACCCGATTATTGTATCAGAGGTTACGCTGAACATAATTGCTCTTGCACCTTTTTCAAACCAGCTGTTCCAGGGAATATTGACGCTCTCGATACCTTCTACCACCAGGACTCTGTTATCTTCAATCATATAAATTAAACCACTGTGTATACTAATTTCAGCGGCAGGCTCGTCATCGCTGTCCTTACAGCCGACGCTCATTAAAACCAGTAAAGTAAGCATAATTACAATGATTATAAATATATTTTTCATCAAACTACCTCCCTTAGCTGTCGTTACCTGATTGACAGTTGATCGCGAAAAAAGTTTCATTAATTTTCCTTTTCGACAAATGTTGTGAGCAGAAGATTGGTTTTAGTGAGGCTGCCCAGAGGGTAGTCACGATTGCTTAGAGTAATCATTTATTCTGTCAAAGGTGTGACCCATAGCGTAACTCTTCAAAGTAACTATTTTACAACAGTCCTGACACATTTACGGAAAAGCTTTTTCATGGTTTAATAAACTATACCACTTGCATTTGCTTGCTTTAAAAAATTCAGTTAGCTTTTCATCTGTCAAACTGGAGGGATCATAATGCTGCTAAGGCTGGTATTTCCTTATTTTATTTTATTTATGATTGTCATCGGCTATCTTTATTATCGTCACCAGAAACTGGGCCCGGTGTTATTAAAGCTGAACCGGGTGCTTGTCAGCCGTTTTAACGCCGATTCCCTGTTTTTGATCCTGGTTCTTGCCGGCACTTCTTATTTGCTGATGCGTTTCGAGCTGCGGAACCAGTTCCCGGATGATCCGATGCTGCTGGGTCCCTATACCTATGTTTTCTTCTACGGGGCCCTCGTATTGGTGGTAATCGCCCGGGAAGTCGAACGTCCCTCGTTTCGCGAAAAGGGTATTTCAACAGCCCGTGGTTTTTGGGTTTGGCCGGAAGTTGAGACTTTTCGCTGGACGAAGGACGTGCTGACGATCACCTTTCTGCGCGGTAAAAGAAAACGAGCGGAATCATGGCAAATCGTTCCGAGTTCCAAAAAAGAAATAGACCAGGTTTTAAAACAAAAGGTAGAAAAGAAGCAGGCTCGCAAAAAGAAAAACTGATCAAGAGATCCTGGTAAGCCCTGCATCAAATGCCTGCAGGCGATCAGGCTGTTTCGCCGGTAGCTTCTTTGTGATAAACTTAAAGAATAGCAAACTGATATATTTCAGTGCCTTGTAAAGGAGATAAGATGGCCAAGCGGGACAATGTAGTACCGGTTAATATTTATGACGAGGTAAAGGTTTCATTCCTCGATTACGCCATGAGTGTTATTGTCAGCCGGGCTTTGCCTGATGTGCGCGACGGCCTTAAACCGGTGCATCGTCGGATTTTGTATGCTATGTCCGAAATGGGTTCCACGCAAGATAAACCACACCGCAAATCTGCCCGTATTGTTGGTGAAGTGCTTGGTAAATACCATCCCCACGGCGATGTTGCTCTCTATGACACCCTGGTGCGTATGGCACAGGTCTTTTCTACCCGCTATCCCCTGGTTGACGGTCACGGGAACTTTGGTTCGCAAGACGGAGACTCGGCAGCAGCAATGCGCTACACCGAAGCGCGGCTCTCATCCATTGCCGGTGAGCTGCTGACCGACCTGCAAAAAGAAACAGTTGACTTCAGGCCCAACTTTGATGAAAGCTTAGAAGAACCGGTGGTTTTACCCTCTCGTTTTCCCAACCTTCTGGCCAACGGGTCTTCCGGGATTGCAGTCGGGATGGCTACCAATATCCCCCCTCACAACCTTGGCGAACTAATTGAGGCGATCAAATTCATCATCGATCGCCCGGATGCTTCTGTGCGCGATATTATGCGCCACATCCAGGGCCCGGACTTTCCCACCGGTGGCTTGATTGTCGGTCACGAGGGGATCATCTCTGCTTACCAGACCGGTCGCGGCATTATCAAGGTTCGTGGTCTGGTTCATGTTGAGGAGAATGATAAAAACCGGGAGCAGATTGTTATTACCGAGGTGCCTTATCAGCAAAACAAAGCCCGCCTGGTAGAAAAGATCGCCGACCTTGTAAAGGAGCGAAAAATTGAGGGAATCACCGATCTGCGCGATGAGTCGGATCGCTCAGGGGTTCGCGTAGTGATGGAGGTTAAGCGTGATTTTCAGGCCCAGGTAATCATCAATCAACTCTATAAATTTACACCGCTCCAGCAAACTTACGGCATTATCATGCTGGCTCTGGTAGATGGTCAGCCACGGGTCTTGAATTTAAAGCAGATTTTGGCTTATTACCTGGAACATCAGAAAGAGATTATCAGGCGCCGTTCACAGTTTGATTTAAACCGGGCAGAAGAGAGGATGCATATTGTCGAGGGGCTGCTTACCGCCCTTGATCGCCTGGATGAAGTGATTGCCCTGATCCGGGCCTCGAAAGATGTCCAGACAGCCCGCACCGGATTAATGGATCTGCTTGACCTTTCGGAGAAGCAGGCACAGGCCATTCTCGATATGCGCCTTCAGCGTCTTACCCAGCTGGAAATTTCCAAGTTGACGGAAGAGCGCGAGCAGCTGCTGGAGAAAATTGCCTATTTACAGGGTGTTCTTCAAAGTGAATCGCTGGTGCTGCAAATTATCGCTGATGAATTGACTGTGATCCAGGATAAACATGGTGACCGGAGGAGAACCCAGATTGTTG
>JBFYYZ010000174.1:0-2779 GCA_041309745.1 Bacillota bacterium
GATTGCGGTCAACTGTGTAATCTACAAAATCGTTTCCAATCCCACAGTAATTGAGTAGTGTGTTACCCTTGGCCGGTGCTCCGTAAGCGGCAATCGAATTCCCCACTTCTTTCAGTTCAATTAATCCTTTTAGGATTCTGCGCTTAACCTGCCGCACCCTGCTATCATAAGATTCATAAAAACTGATCTTTTGAAAACCCTTTCGCTCTTCTTCCTCTAAAACCTGCTTTACCAGATCGCTAACGGTACCCTCAAAATGATCGGAGTGACCAACAAAAAGACGCAGTGAGCCTCCGTGTGTCGGTAACTTTTCCAGGGCGTAGATCTTAAGTTGGTGGGCTTTAAATATTTTATCCAAAGTGGTTAACGAAAAATAAGAATAATGCTCATGATAAATAGTGTCAAACTGGTTACCTTCGATTAGGGCAAGGAGATGAGGAGTTTCAATGCTGATCGTGCCTTCCGGTTTAAGCAGTTTCTTTAAACCGGCCATTAAATCATTCGTCTGTGGAATGTGAGCCAGAACATTATTGGCAATAATCAGGTCGGCTTTTTTACCTTCCTTAGCTAACTCTTCGGCCAGGGTAGCGCTAAAAAATCGAACCAGTGTAGCAATTCCTTTATCCACTGCCACCTTTGCTACATTGGCGGCTGGCTCGATCCCGAGCACCGCTAGCCCGGCTTCTTTAAAATTCTTCAGCAGATACCCATCGTTGCTGCCGATTTCAACCACCAGGCTTTTTTCACTGAGCGCAAAATGTTTAGCTGCCTCATTGCTAAACTGTTTGGCATGCTCCAACCAGCTGTCTGAAAATGAAGAAAAATAGGCATAATCACTAAATATTTCTGTAGGTTTTTTTAACTCCTCTAATTGGACCAAAAAACACGAGGCACATATGTAGGCAACAAGCGGATAAAATGATTCGGGATGAAGCAGCTGATCATGCCTTAAGTAAGAGTTGGCTAGCGGTGATGTTCCGAGATCAGCAAAAATATGTTTGAGCGGCGCTGCGCAGAAGCGGCAGCGCCGCTTATTTTGTTCAGCTTCCTTAGTTTGCATCCGGAAGCTCAACCGGTATGGGAATTACAGATGTAAGCTCGCCGCGAGCCATCAGTCGATAGTTGGGATTCGAAACATGCGGCGGTTCGCAGGTCTGTAAAGTGATTGCCGGATAGTCGGTTTGCTCCAGCGGCTCCCAGTCATACTTACCGAATACCTTAACCCATTCCACCTGGTATATAAACCGGTAGCCGGCCACATCAAGGTAGATCTCGTCTCCTGGCTCAAGCTTGTCAATATCCAAAAAGAAGTTCCAGCGCCCGGCACGGTGCCCGGCAAAAGCTACATTGCCCAATTCGGTATTTGGCAGATCGCCGTGGACATCCAAACCCATACTGGTTAAATCATTGAAATGGGTAGGACCCTTGTCGAGCAGGGTTTTGTCAAAAACACTGCCGCCACCGACAGTAATCAGGTCAACCTCAATCTTAGGGATTACCAGGCGCATCGGTTCCCATTCTTCGATCACTATTTTTTCAGGAACCAAGTCAACGCCTTTAAACCCGGCTGTGGCATGAAACTCGTCACGCAGTTTAGACTGCTGATAGTTGACGTAAAGTTTCTGGAAACCGGCAAATCCCAGCACACCTACTCCGGCCACAATCAACACGATAGCGATAATTTTAAACAGCTTTGATTTCGAACTGTCTTCTTTTACTTTGTGCATCTCCCTGCGTGAATCGGCCATCTTAACTTCCTCCCCGTTACTAGAGAATATCTCTTTAATATAATCCAACAGTACAAAACATTTATACCATTAATATACACTAAAATGCATATTTTTGCAGCAATTATTCCTTCAATAACCGTTTGGATTATTTTGATGCCACTGCCAGGCAGTTTCGATGATTTTTTCCAGGCTCTCGTATTGCGGTTTCCAACCGAGTTCATTTTTTGCTTTTTCAGCCGAAGCCACCAATACAGCCGGGTCGCCGGTACGGCGGGGGCCGATTACATAAGGCACCTGTTTGCCGGTTACTTTTTCAGCTGCTTTAATTACTTCCATTACAGAAAAACCGCAACCGTTGCCCAGATTATAAGCTGATCTGTATGTGTTACCGCTGTCAGAAAAAAGCGCTTCCAGAGCGATTAGATGCGCATGGGCTAAAGCTTCTACGTGTATATAATCACGGACCGCTGTGCCGTCAGCCGTGGGGTAATCATCGCCAAACACCGTTATTTTATTCAGCTGCCCCTGCACCGTTTTTAATACCAAAGGGATTAGATGGGTTTCAGGATAGTGATCCTCCCCGATATCGCCTTCAACTGCAGCCCCTGCTGCATTGAAATAGCGTAGGCTTGTCGCCTTAAGGCCATAAGCTTGCTCGTAATACTGAAGCGCCCTTTCTATCACTACTTTCGTTTCTCCATAAGGATTAGTCGGCTTAAGGGGATGGGATTCGTCGATCGGCACTTTGTCAGGTTCACCATAAACAGCAGCACTGGAAGAGAATATAAAATATTTAATCCCGGCATCCATTATTGCCTGCAGCAGTTTCAACCCGCCTAAAACATTATTTTCATAATAAAGAGCCGGTTTCTCAACCGACTCCCCAACCTGGCTGTGGGCGGCAAAATGCATTATCGCCCCAATCTCAAATTCTTTACAGGTTGCCGTGACCTTCTTTCTGTCAGCTGTGTTACCCTCGACCAGTTTGAATCCTTTCACTGCCTCACGATGCCCGCGACTTAAATTATCATATACAACAACGCCATGCC
>JBFYYZ010000175.1:0-2961 GCA_041309745.1 Bacillota bacterium
CAACACCGCAGGATGCCTACTTTTCATATCTCTCAGATGTATCGCAAATCGGCATTTTCGTTTTGATTTTTGCTGTTATGGGCATCGTCGCCCGGGAAAAAGAAACGGGGGTTACCGGGTGGTTGCTTAGTAAACCGATCAGCCGCTGGCAGTACCTCTTTGCCAAACTGCTGATCCTTTACGGCGTGGTGATCGCCGGGATCTTTGTCTGCAGCACCCTGGCCTACCTTTATACAACCAGCCTAATCGGCCAGCCCCCATTGGCAGAATCAGCGCTGGCAACGGTGAACCTGGTGATCTTTACTTTGTTGATTGCCACCCTGACCTTCGCCCTCTCAACCATGCTTAAAAGCCCACTCCAGGCCGGGGGAATAACCCTGCTGATTTTTTTCATGAGTGGCATGATTAATCTGCTTGTTGCTAACTCAGCCGCAGCCAACTATTACCCCAATCCCTTACTAAGCCAGATGAAACAGCTGATCGATGGAACTGCAACCGCAGCCGACAGCGCCGGCCCGCTGGCCATTACGTTCTTACTGATCACCCTGTTGGTAATCTTGAGCGGCTTCTGGTTTTCCCGAATGGAATTTTAAGCTGCCTCTTCACCGGCGCTGGTTTCAACCTAATGTTTTCTGCTTAACAGTCAAGCGCTCTTAGTAGTAGTTCGTTTACCAACTGCGGATTGGCTTTGCCTTTGGTTTCCTTCATCACCTGTCCGACTAGAAAGCCGAGGGCCTTGGTTTTTCCGCCGCGATAATTTTCAACGCTGTCCGGGTGTTCTTCGATCATCTGCCTGATGACCTTCTCCAGCTCGCCGTGATCGGAAATTTGGGTCAGGTTTTTCTCTTCCACAATATGACGGGGGCTTTTACCGCTGGTAAAGGATTGATCGAGGATTTCTTTTGCCAGTTTGCCGCTGATCAGACCTTCGTCGATCATTTTTAGCAGCTCGGCCATAAACAGAGGGGTAAAACGGCTGCTATCAGCCTCAATGCCGGCGCTGTTCAGCCTGGCCGTTAATTCGCCCATGATCCAATTGCCGGAAGCTTTCGGATTATCGTATAATTCCAAACATGCTTCAAAATAATCGGCCAGACTACGGGTAACAGTCAAAACAGCAGCATCGTAATCGGACAGATTGTAATCGCCTACGAAACGCGCCGCCCTGGCTTCGGCCATCTCCGGCAGATCTTCGCGGGCTTCTTCCACCACTCCAGGGGTCAGTTGAATCGGTGCCAGCTCCGGATCAACAAAACAGCGATAGTCGTGAGCCTGCAGCTTGCCGCGCATCACAATCGTTTCCTGACTGTTTTCCTCCCAGCGCAGGGTTTGAGAAACCACTTCCCGGCCGCTTTTTAAAATGGTGCGCTGTCTCTTTATCTCATGCTCAAGTGATTTCTCCACCGCCTTAAAAGAGTTCATGTTCTTTAATTCAGTCTTGCTGCCGAGTGTATTGCTCCCCGCCGGTCTAAGGGATATGTTGGCGTCGCAGCGCAAGCTGCCCTCTTCCATTTTGCAGTCGGAAACGTAGGTATACTGAAGAATGCTTTTTAGCTTTTCCAGATAGCGTCTCGCTTCACCGGGTGTGCGAAGATCGGGTTCTGTCACCACTTCGATCAGGGGTACCCCGGCCCGATTGTAATCAACAAGCGATGTATCACCTGTCGGTGAGTGTACTAACTTTCCGGCATCTTCTTCCATGTGTACCCGGCCGATGCGCACCCTTTTTATTGAGCCCTGGTCGTCCTCAATATCAAGATGGCCCTTACTGCCAATCGGTACGTGGAACTGCGAGATCTGGTACCCTTTTGATAGATCGGGATAAAAATAATTTTTACGATCAAAGTAGCTGAAAAGAGCTATCTCGCAATTTAAAGCCAGGGCTGCCGTGAGCGCTTTCTTAACGGCAGCCCCGTTTAGCTGCGGTAATATACCGGGGAAACCGAGGCAACCGGGACAGGTATTAACATTCGGCTCTGCTGCAAAACGGTTGGGGCAGGCGCAGAAAAGCTTGCTTTCGGTAAGCAGTTCAACGTGCACCTCAAGCCCGATTACTGTTTCGTACTCCACCTTAGCTCCCTCCCCTGTCAAGCTCCTGCGGAGCTGAAGTGATAACCGGCGCTATTATTAAGGCCACAGAAAGTAAAAATGCGTCCTCAAACCGCTTTCCGATCAGCTGAACCCCGACCGGCATTCCGTCAAGATCACCGGCCGGTAAACAAACAGCAGGATTACCCGCCATGCTAGCCGGAACAGTATAAAGATCATTTTCATAAAGTTCAGTAAATGCCGGCTCTTCCGATGCCGGAGGCGCCTCTGTGCGAACAACAGGCATCAGCAGCAGGTCGCATTGATCGAAAACTGTTTTTAATTCCTGCCGGACCAGGCTCCAGACTCTGAGAGCCTGCCGGTAATAACGATCGTAGCCGCCCTTGCTTAAGAAATAGGTACCGAAGATACTGCGGGTCAATGCCTCCCCGTTAAAGGTGACTTTTCGCGTTTTACAGTATAGCAGTTCGAGATCATCTGCCTCAATCGCCTGACCGTAGCGAATGCCATCATAGCGCAACAGGGTCGAAGAAGCTTCAGCCGAGGCGATCACCTGGTAAGCCCTTAAAGCTTCCGGAAGGTGTTTAAAAATAACTTCAGTCTTCCTGACTCCCAGCGCGGCTATGCGATCAAGGGTATCTAGAAAAAGGTTCCGGCGAAGATCAGCGGCCGAACCGGGAAGCGCTCCTAAGTATCCGATCACTAAGTTTGAAAGATCTTCTGTCTTTTCTCTTCTGGTATTTAACTCTCTGCAGGCTGCAGTGGCAGCATCGCGTGGATCGTAGCCAGAGATTACTTTAAGAACAACCGGAAGATCTTCCGGGTATACGGCAGATATACCGGCACGACAAAAAGAACCGCTGTGTAAAGCAAGCCCATGCCGGGACACCAAGCCAGCCGAGGGAAGGAGGC
>JBFYYZ010000176.1:0-3619 GCA_041309745.1 Bacillota bacterium
CACCTGAGGCCGATGGCAAGGGTGAATCAATCTGGGATCGTTTTTCACACAGCCCGGGCCGAATCTGGGATAATGACACAGGCGACATCGCCTGCGATCATTATCGTCGCTACCGGGAAGATGTTGAGCTGATGGCCTCAATCGGTCTGAACACGTATCGCTTTTCGATTGCCTGGCCCCGTATTTTCCCTGTCGGTGGTGGCCGGCCCAACGATCAGGGCCTCGATTTTTACCGTCGCCTGGTCGATACCCTGCAGCAATATGGTATTAAAGCAGCGGCAACTCTCTATCACTGGGATCTACCCCAGGTTCTGCAGGACAAAGGTGGCTGGAGCAATCGCGATACCGCCCGCTACTTTGCCGAATATGCTGCCTATCTTTTTGAAAAGCTCGATCTGCCCGTTGACCTATGGATAACGTTGAACGAACCCTGGGTGGTGGCCTACCTGGGCCACGCCTTTGGAGTTCATGCTCCCGGCGATACTGATTTCAGCACCGCTCTGCAGGTGGGCCATAATTTGCTGCTGGGCCATGGCCTGGCTGTAAAAGCTTTTCGTGAGGCTAAACGTGGTTCAGAGCAGATCGGCATAACCCTTAACCTGGCCCCGATCCAACCTAACTCCGATTCTGAAGCTGACTTAGAGGCCGCCCGGCGCTCTGATGGTTTTATGAACCGCTGGTATCTTGACCCGCTCTTTAAGGGCAGCTACCCGCAGGATCTGACGGAGCTCTTTTCCCGCCGCTTCGCGATGCCTATAATCGAAGAAGAAGATGCCGCGATTATTGCCGAGCCGATCGACTTTCTCGGGATTAACAATTATACACGGGTGCTGGTGGAATCAACCGGTGTGGCAGAAGACTTCATGGGCAACCCGATTAACCCACCCGATAAAGAATATACCGAAATGGGCTGGGAGGTTTACCCCGAAGGTTTGCATGAGCTGTTGATTAGGGTGCACCGTGATTACGGACCAATTCCGCTTTATGTAACTGAAAACGGTGCTGCCTTTGCCGACGAGCTTAGTGCAGGCGGAACAGTAGAAGATCCGCGCCGCATCAACTATTTACAGGGCTACCTGCTGGCCTGCTGGAAGGCGATTGAAGAAGGGGTACCGTTAAAAGGCTACTACACCTGGACGCTGTTTGACAATTTTGAGTGGGCCTTTGGCTACAGCAAGCGGTTTGGCCTGATTTATGTCGACTACCCGACTCAGAAACGCTACCTGAAAAAGAGCGCCCGCTGGTATAAAGAGGTTATCGCCCGTAACGGGCTGGAGATTTAAATGATGCCGGAGGAGGAAGTTGTGACAGCCGGACGTATGGCAGAAAAGAACATCACCAGGGTGGATGGCGACCGGAGGGAGACTCTTGGCGATCAGGTGGTAATTGAAGCGCCGCTGACCATCTACCTGAACAACAGCGAACTGGTTACCCTGCTTTGCACCCCGGAAAAGATCGATTGCCTGGCTCTCGGCTTTTTACGCAGTGAGGGTTTTTTTACTGCCATGGATGATGTTCAGACTTTGCGGACCCGCTCTGAAGAGGGCCTGGTTGAGGTGGAGCTGAAGGATCAGAAAGGGCTCGCGGAAAAACTTTTTGCTAAGCGGACGATCACTTCCGGCTGTGGCAAGGGCACCATCTTTTACAACGTTCTTGATTCATTGCGCAGCGCCCCGCTGACCGGCACTTTGAAGATCAGCGCCGCCAAGATCTGGGAACTGAACGGTGAACTGCAGAAAAAGGCGCTGCTGTTTAGGACAACCGGAGGTGTGCATAGCGCCGCCCTGGCCGACAGTGAAAAATTGCTCTATTTTCATGAGGATATTGGTCGTCACAACGCAGTGGATAAGATTATCGGAGAGTGTCTCTTGAACAGCACGACCACAGACGACAAGGGCCTTTTTACCAGCGGGAGGCTCAGCTCGGAAATCTTACTGAAGGCGGCCAAGCTGAAAATCCAGCTGATTGTCTCGCGGGCTGCGCCCACTTCGCTTAGTATCGAGCTGGCCGAAACGCTGAATATTACTTTAATCGGTTTTGTGCGCGGCAGGCGGATGAACATCTACAGCCACCCCTGGCGGATCATTTAAGATCTCACGCAACTTCAGAATTGTAATGACTACTGATGTCCTTTACTATTACTGCTCTTCTTCTCATTAATTTCGATGTGCATTTTTTTAGCGTTTACATTGACCTGATCTAAGTAGAAGCCAGTCTGGTACTCGAGCTCCTCTTTCAGCGATTGCTGGAGGTCGCGGAGCAGACGATCGATGCGTCTGTCAGGAATCAGCTGTAGATCGATGGCAATATCAAGATGCAGGTATACTCTACTGCTGCCGTTTTCAACATCAACATGCAAAACCTTATGAACCCCGGGCGCCTGCATGGCGATGTACTCAATAATTTCAAGGATGACGTGTTCGGCAATAAAAAAACTGCCCAGGGTGCTGTAAATCGGCCGGATGACGGAACGCTCCACAGGGGTGGCAGCAGGTAGCTGGGGTAGGCTGAAAAAAGAGCGCAGCGGATCGATGATATAACCGGGAAATTCTTTTTTAATAGCAAAAGTTGGCAGTGGTATAACATGCCGGTTTTCCTTGGCCCGGACGGTCAGGGCTTTCTGGATCGACTCAGGGTCAGAAATTTCTTCA
Source organism: Bacillota bacterium (assembly GCA_041309745.1). Lineage (GTDB taxonomy): Bacteria > Bacillota > Dethiobacteria > DTU022 > DTU022 > UBA993. The sequence continues at coordinate 2,652 of JBFYYZ010000176.1, forward strand.
ATAGTAAAATAATAGGTAGGGTGATCCAGTTCCAGGTTCTGGGTGATGAGGTCAGCCATTTTCCGTGAGGTGGAGAGAACCATCAGCTTAACGGGTTTTTCCTGGGCCAGTTTTTCCTTCACCTGCTGGGCATGATCAGGATCTTTAAAAAGAGCCCTCTTGATGGCACCGAAGCGGGTGTTTTCACGCTTGGCTGAACGCCCGGCCAGAATATCATTACCCTTGATCAACAGACCGTCATCGATGATATATTCGATGCTGTACTGGCGGGCCATTACTGGCGCTTGGTGACTTTTACCCGTTCCGCTGTGCCCGATCAGGGCATAGATTTCCACTTAATCACCTCGGATCAAGATTTGGCGAAGCTACTTGCGCCAGCCTCTGAAACTGTTCTATTATTATAACACACTGGGGCTGGCAGCTGGATTTGGTAAGCTGCGTTTGCCTGATGGAATAATTAGTTTTAAAAAAAGGGGAGACAACGATGCAGATTATCATCAGGGCGCCACAGAAATTGCAGGGTGAATTAAAGGTTCCCGGTGACAAATCAATCACACACCGGGCACTGATGCTTGGCGCTTTGGCGGAAGGGATTACCACATTGGAGGATTTCCTGGAAGCGGATGATTGCCGCTCAACCATGGGCTGCCTGCGCTCGCTCGGGGTGACGATTGGGGAAAACGGGAAAAAGCTTCAGATCAGGGGACACAATATGGTTTTGCAGGAAGCAGAGGCTCCCCTTTATGCCGGAAACTCTGGCACAACAGCACGTCTGCTGCTTGGCATACTAGCCGGGCAACCTTTTAAAACAACGATTATCGGGGATCAATCGCTCAGTAACAGGCCGATGAAAAGGGTGGTTGAACCGTTATTACAGATGGGCGCTTCGATAACCGGTGAGGGAGATCATTTGCCCCTGACCATCAACGGTGGCAACTTGCGCCCTTTAACCTATAACACGCCTCAGG
>JBFYYZ010000177.1:0-3796 GCA_041309745.1 Bacillota bacterium
GATGCAGAGCTGGTTCGGAGAGGGCGTCCAGATATTTGTCGGCCCGCAGGCCAGTGGTGTTGCCCAGGAAATGCTCGCTTTTGCCAACGCCAACCAGCTCCTTTATATCTCGCCATCTTCAACTTCACCGGCACTCGCTATCGCCGATGACTGGTTGTTCCGTTTCTGCACCGACGATAATATCCAGGGCCCGGCTATTGGTGCCTTAATAAAAGAAGCGGGCATTGAGCACGTAATTTTTGGCTGGCAGGGAGATACCTGGGGCGACGGTCTGCAGGGTGCTGCAGAAGCATCGGCTCTTGAATTAGGTATTGAAGTTAACTCCAATAAACTTCGTTTCGACCCAATGAAGGATGCATTCACCTCGGAAGCTGCTCTGCTCGATGGTTATGTTACGGAAGCAGTGGCCAGTGGTGTGGCGCTCGACAAAATCGGCTTTAACATAATCACTTTTGAACAAGTTGTACCGTTCATGGTTGAAGCTTCAAAATACCCGCAGCTAAGCCAGATCAAATGGATTGGCAGCGACGGTACTGCATTTTCGGAAGCACTGCTTCAGACTCCTGAGGCTGCACAGTTTGCCCTTGATGTCAAGTTCGCCAATACGATGAATAAACCTGAAGATGGTAGTGAAAACTATGCCCGTGTCAAGGATCACGTCCAGGAACTGTTGGGTCGTGAAACTGACGCCTACTCCTATAACACATATGATATGGTTTGGGCCCTGGCGTTGTGCATTGACCAGGTTGGTTATGATTCTGCAGCTGTAAAAGAGATTCTACCCGAAGTAGTCAAGGAATGGTCGAAAGATAATGCGGCCAGCGGTTACATTGAGCTTAATGAATTTGGCGACCGCGCCTTTGCCAATTACAATATTGTAATGCTGGAGAGCCTTGATGGATGGTTTGTTCCGGGCTTCTTTGATGGTTTAACAAAAACTGTTACCTGGGACACACCTGTATACTAGAATGTTAGTCATGTAGAAATTGATAACGGGGGTCGGGGTGTTCTCCGACCCCCATTTAAGGTGGTGTGGAAGTGAGTAACGTTCTGGTTGCCGAACATGTTACCAAGTCATTCGAAGGTTTGATTGCCGTAAATGATGTCAGTATTGTTGTTAAAGAGAATACATTCACCATGTTAATCGGCCCCAACGGATGTGGCAAAACAACACTGATTAACTGTTGTACCGGTATCTTACCGCCAACTTCCGGACGGGTGTTTTTAGGTGATCTTGATATAACTGGCTGGAAACCGCATGATATTTACAAAGTCGGGTTTGTCAGAAGCTTCCAAATTCCGCTACCCTTTATCGGTTTAACAGTAATTGATAATGTTCTGGGTGCGATGAGAAATCCGGGCGAATCTCCTTTTATAGCACATTCCCTCAACAAGTGGGCTGATGTGGAAGAAAAAAATATGTCTCATGCCCTTGATATTTTGGCAAAAGTAGGTTTGGAGAAGCACTGGGATTTACCCAGCAGTTCTCTTGGTGCTGCCCAGCTTAAAATGCTGGAAGTAGCCAAGGGTTTGTCATCCGGGGCTAAGTTGATTGCTCTTGACGAGCCGATCGGTGGCGTTGACCCGGCATCGGCAGATGAAATTCTTTCCCATGTTTCCAAACTGAAGGAAGAAGGCCTCACCTTCCTCGTAGTTGAGCATAGAATCGATATCGCCGCGCCTTTTGCTGACTATATCTATGCCATGGAACTTGGCTCATTAATCTCTGAAGGAACTCCTGAGCAGGTTTTAAATGACCCCAAAGTTATTAAAGTCTATCTGGGCGAGGGGGCAACGGCACAATGTTAACGGTAAAGAATCTAAATTCAGGTTACGGAAAACTGCAGGTTTTATATGATCTGAATATTGATGTTCCTGAAAAAGGATTAACCGTAGTTGTCGGTCCCAACGGTGCCGGAAAAACTACCCTGCTTTGCAGCATTATGAACATCGCCAGTGTCTTTTCCGGTGAAATCTTATTTGGCGGTGAATCGCTTGCCGGCGTGGTTACGCACAGGCTGGCTCAGAAGGGAATTTCTTACGTTCCCCAGATGGGCAATGTCTTTGCTGAGCTCACGGTGCTCGATAACCTGCACATGGCCGGATATATGCTTAGTAAATCTGAAGTAAACGATAAATCAGAACAGATGACGGAGATATTTCCGATCCTGAAGACGTTTATTCACCGCCTGGCTGGAACCTTAAGCGGTGGTGAGCGCAGGATGTTGGCCATTGCTATGGGGCTGATGAAAAACCCCAAGTTGATGCTCTTGGACGAGCTCAGCACTGACCTGGCGCCGATTATCGCCGAACGGGTGATGGTGGAAGTTGCCAGGATGAGAGATGAGCTGGGCATCACTATTCTGATGGTTGAACAGATGGCCAAGCGGGCTCTTGAAATTGGCGACACTGCTTACCTGCTGGTTAGTGGTGAAGTAAGATATTCTGGCAGGGCTGATAGTTTGCTCCACGAACCGGAACTCTGTTCCATGTATCTGGGTATCAAACAGGCACCAGGTAAAGGCGGAAGTGCTAAACTGTCGGTTTCGGATGAAGGGAGTGAAAATAGCTAATGGCACCATGGATGTCCAGTGGTTTAATATATGCCAGCGGTCTGGCTATGACAGCAGGCAGCATCACTCTGTTATACATCGTAACCCGGACCTTTAACTTTGCGGTGGCCAGCATGGCTACAATCGGTTTTATCGTTGTTTATACCGGGGTCTCGCTTTACGGTGGCTTGCCCTACCAGTATTATCCTTTTGTAGTGATTATCGGGGCGATAACCGGGGTTATCTGTTATTACGGGCTAAACCGGCCGCTTTTATACAGAAAAGCTGCGGAAACCACCCTGATGATGTCGACGCTGGGTTATGATCTTATCTTGTTGTCATTGATTCAGATGTACTCTGACTATCTTACCTACACCTTTAAGCTCTTCCCGCGCAGGGTTACGATGAGCGTTTTTGATTTCGAACTCTTCGGTGAAAGTGCAGCAACTTTTATATTACCGATCATTGCTATCGCGTGTCTAACAATCCTGCATTTCTTTTTAACAAAAACCAAGTTTGGGATTGCTATGCGGGCAACAATTGAAAACCCAACCCTTGCCGGCGCATCCGGTATCAACTCTGACCACGTTTACCTGGTTTCCTGGATTATCAGCGGTGGCATGGCTGCTCTGGGAGGATCGTTTATGGCGATGGCCATGACCGGAACCCCGGTTATGGGGATGGTCACCATACCGCTGATGTTTGCCGGCGCGATCCTGGGCGGTTTGGGCAACATCTATGGTGGTATCTTAGGTGGAATGGTCATCGGTTTAACTGAATATGCCGGTGTTTACCTGCTTGCACAGCAGTTCGGACCATGGGTTCTTGGCTACCGGATGGGTATTCCCCTGTTTATTATGGCCGCGACTTTACTGGTCTTTCCACGGGGTTTGTCCGGTATACCGCTCGGTAAGATCATCAAAAATCTTTTCGGACAGAATAGAGGTGCTAGTGCATGATCACGAATGAAAGTCCTGGGGAAAGAATAAAAGGCTTGTTTTCGAATAGAGTAGTTTTTGTCTTAGCTGTAATTCTAGCCTTTCTTGCTTTTCTGTATTTTAGCCGTGGCATCTCTATTATTCTGACCATTTTAATTCAGGTTACAATTTTCTCGATCATCACGATGAGTCTCAACCTGGAAAGCGGTTATTCCGGTATCCCTCAGTTCGGTCGGGTGGCTGCGGTTATCGCCGGTGCCTTTGCTGTTGGAGCTATCCCGGGCAGGATTATGGCTGCCTTTATGG
>JBFYYZ010000178.1:0-2657 GCA_041309745.1 Bacillota bacterium
AGGCGGGCAAGCGGCCATTTCGCTACGGGCACAGCGTGGCTTCGCAGGTCACCAAAAAAACGGTCGATGCGGGCAAGTTAACCTTAACGCTGAGCGAGGATCTGGCCCGGCGTTTAGGGGACGCCTTTAAGAGTGGCGGCCGGAAGCTTAAATTTTATCTGGCGAGTGCAGAGGCCGAAGCAGATACTGGCGATAGCGGGTCAGAGAAGTGATCTGTATTACTCAAAACAATCTGATCATGTTGGATTGATCCATTCATTTTACCAGGAAATCAGTTTTCCGGTTGATCGGCTAAGTCGGAACCGTAGGACTGGCTGAAGCGAGTTGAGCTGTATTTTTCCAGTTTCCAGTCAGGTACCCGGCAGGTGGGGCAGGGAATAAAATTCCACTTGTTGCGTAAGAAGCGGGCAGCGCGGCCGTTTTTGGAGTTGTAGGCCTTGAAGCTTTCATTACAGTGGGTGATGATCAGCGCCTGGTTGCCTTTGATCTCCATCGTTTTAATGCCGTGAAGGATCCTCTTGCGGGACGGCCAGAGTTTCACCTTGGTCAGGAGTCTGAAGAAATCGACCCGTTTGCGATAGTACCTTTTTTTTGCTTCCACAAGCCATTGCTCCTTTGATAAAAAGCCACGAAATTGAGTAACTCTACCACCCCCACCCCGCCCCCCTCGAGGGGGAGGGAGTTCTGATTTCTTCTCCCGCTCAAGTTAGAGAGAATTTAAATACTCGTTGCAACCGGAGGAGAGGGTTTGGTAAATCGAACAAACAAGAATCCCTCAATAGTTTATCATATTCTAAATCAGGGTCTGGAAGAGCATTACTGCGGTGCCGATTTGTAAGGGCTCGTGAATCAGGCGACCAGCGAATTTTTTAGCCGCTGTGGCGTCGAGCCCCAGGGGCAGACCGGGGGTGGAAATGATTGCGTTATGTGGCAGCAAGGCTGCCGGTATAAAGGCCTCCCCCGGGGAGGCGTCAAAGATTAAGCGGGTGCGGGCGAGGGCCTGCTCCAGGCTAAGGCCGGTCGTAATCCGCTGCTGTTCTGCTTTAGTGCAATTTTTTAAGAGGGCTGCTTCCTTTTCCCTGACCAGGTCGTAAATGATTAGCCCGGCGCCCTCCTGCAGGAGGGCTTGCGCCGCAGCAGTGCCGAGGGGGCCTAAGCCGATCAGTAAAACTTCTTTGTTTGCAAGGCCGCCGGCCATTTTCCTAAGGGCAACAGTGTAACCCCTGGCTGTGGCCTCGTCGTTATAGGCAACACGGCGGGTCTTAAGGTTAAGAGCGGCGTATAAGTGATCGTCAGCCATCAGTGCGATGGTTGCGTCGCGTTGGTAGGCCTCAACCAGGCCGGCGACATCGGAGGCGCCCGTTATAAAGGCCGGGAAGCCGAGATAGGCGGCAATAGCGCAGAGCGCTTCGCTAAAACCTTTAATCGTACCCTCTCCGGCCGTGACCGGAATCACCGCCACCTGACAGACGGCGATAGCTAAGGGGGCAGCGGTAGAGGTTGAGGCGCAGGTTGCAGCGTTAAGGGCCAGCTCTTTCAGGCTGCTGCCGGTTTTTTTGGTCAGCTCTTGGTCAAATTCCCTTATCTTCCCGGGCATTTCCAGAACCTGCTCTGCAATTAACCTGGTCACTCTTTTAACCCCGCTTCGAATTTATTTCCCGGGCAACCCTGGCCACTACCTCATCTCTTTTGGCAAAGACCGCTTCCCGGTTTCCGGCGGTGATGATTAGCGTTGCCACCCAGCTTCTTAAACCGGGTTCGTAGTTGGTCAAAGCTTCGTCCGCCCCGAAAAAGCCGGATAAATGGGTTAAGGGTCCGGCCGAGGCAATCACATGCTCGCCTGCTGTTTTGAGGCAGCCTGGCTTGACTACTAAGTGTTCAAAGATAGCAGCCTGAACGGGGTCCGGTGGTGGTGGAGTCTGTAGCAGAGCGCCGGTAAAGACGGCAGCGAGTAGTTCAAGCATATTGACGCCAGAGCTGTGATAAACCGCTGTTGGGGTCTGTCTAGGCAGGCGGGCGTCAACTTCCAGCAACTTTAGTTGCTGGTCGTGCAATATTACCTCTAGATCCATGATCCCCATCAAGCCTATGTTGGTAGCCAGTGTAACCGCTAAGTCGGCAAAGTCCTGTTGCTGTTTTGCAGTTAGGCTGGATGGTGCTACAACTCTTTTGCAATCATATTGTTCATCCATGTAGAGATCAGTCACCTGTAAGGGGATAAAACGCTTGCCGTTGCCGATTACTTCAATTGAGTAGGAAGGGCCTTCAATGTATTCCTGGATAACCCACTGGTCGGGGGTAGCGGCTGTCTCGCTTAGGAAGCGCTGCAGTTCTGCTTCTTCTGTGAGCAGCTTCACGCCTTCGGAGCCACTGGCCGCGGAGGGCTTGGCGTTATAGGGGAAGGTGCCTTCCGGCCAGGGCAGAGGCTGCGGCAGGTTTAGCTCGGCAAAAAAGCGATCCGATTTAAGTTTTGAGGAAGAAAGATCGTAGGCAGCGGGATCAAAAACGAGCGGCACACCAGTCAAGGCGGAAAGGACAGTGAGGTTGTTTAAAGCTTTGCGGTTTTCCAGGGCCGGGATGATCAGGTCGATGTCTTTATCGAGAGCAGCCTGCATTTGATTTCGGTCGGTCGCATCGAGACAGAGAAAGCGGTCACA
>JBFYYZ010000179.1:0-5194 GCA_041309745.1 Bacillota bacterium
AGAAAGCATTGACTATATCGACGCCTATCACGCCGCCCTGATCAGAGAGCAGAATATTACTGCTCTTTACAGCTATGATCAGCACTTTGATCTCCTGCCGGATATTACCAGGCGCGAACCTTAATCAAGTAATAGTTACAAGGTTAATACCATGCTACTATGCATATCAATCATATTTGAAGAAGAGTTTTACTTAGAGATTCACTCGTTTAAATAGGCTTCGACAGCTTCTCTGATTAACTGATTCAAAGAGCTTTGTTTTTCTAAAGCTTTTATAGCTAGTTTTCGATGTTGCTCTGCATTCAGCCGGACATTGAAACTGCCCTTATAACTTTTTTCCGGTTCCTTTCCAGCTTCACTACAGATTGCCAAATAATCATCAACAGCTCCGTGAAAAGCTTTTTTTAACTCTTCAACGTTGCGAGCCTCATAGGTGACTAGATCATCGATGTTTTTGATCTTACCGTAGAGAATTTCTCCCTGATCATCATAATTATAATAAAGTATGGAAAATTGTTTACACCAACGAGGGTTTAAAAAATAAAAAGCAAGCAATCGAACAGGGTTTTGGTCAAAAAATATCTAAACTGCTTGCACTGGTAAAAGAAAACCCTTTTTCCGAATACCCTCCCTACGAAAAACTTGCTGGTGACCTAAGCGGTGCCTATTCACGAAGGATAAACCGGCAGCACCGCTTTGTATGCCAGGTATACATTGAAGAGCAGCTGGTGAAGGTAATCAGTATGTGGACCCACTACCAATAAATGCTGCCCGCCACTGTCGAAATGATATAGATTGTGACTCATATCGTAAGCCATTGAATAACCCGCTCCGGCTAAGTCCTCTTAAACTCCGCAGCCCTGGCTTAAACCTTTGCCGATTTGCCCCCGATCTTTAAGAGCAGCCTGGCTATTCTTGGCCGATTAAAGCGCTGAACGATAATACAGGGCAAATTTGCCCCCAGGGCGTATAGCAGCATGTAGAGGATTACCGCCGGTGGGGCAAAAAATCCGAAGATCCAAAATGGAGTAATAGCCAGCCAGTGAGATAACTCTGCCCGGCAGGATTCCAACAAGTATTGTTCTAAAAGTTCGTTCCTACCCGCACCCGGCTCCTTTTTATAGAGAGCCTCTTCAAGTGCTCCTCGCCTGAAGAGATAGATTTCCGGTAAAAATTTCTTCCATTTTCTTACTCCTAATAACCTGTCATACAGCATTCCTTCTTGTTCCCAGGAACGCGTTTTAAAGAGTAAGCTATGAATCGTAAGATATTTATCGTCAACCCGATGACAGAACGCTGATGCAGCCAGGTGCAGCAGAAACCATATTACTGCAAAAAGAACAACGGTCAATCCTGCTGGTAGTTGAATCAGAATTAATTGCATATTCTATCTCCTAAAATCAATCATTCTGCCTTTCCATGCCGCACTGCGCCGAATTATTTTCTTGTAGATAGAGACCAGAAAGAGGGAGAGAAAAAATAACAGTGGCAGTGGATAGAGCAGAATGGTCATCTTTTTAAAACTACCAACCCTGTCGGCCGCTCTCCAAAGCTGTAAAACAATGATCAGATAGAGGAGGAGATAAAGTGCTACATCCGGCAGAATAAGATTGAATGTTGATAGAACCAGGTTATAAGCAGCATAAATGCAGGCCCCGATCCAAAGGATTACCATCGCCACTAGGTAGAAGGGGGTTTTACTCGCACCGGTGGCAAAGTTTTTTGTCCACCCTTCTATTAACTGACTAATACCTGAAGGGTACATCCGGAAAGAAATCACTTCACCCCCCAGGAAAAGTTGATACTGTAAATTGTTCATAGCCATATTTTCGCCCAGCACCAAATCATCAACTATACTATCTTTAACGGAAAAATGCCCTCCCGCCCGATCATAATTTTCCCTGTTAATTAAGATCACCGGACCAAAGAGGCCGATATTCTTATGCGAAAAGCATAAGCCAACACCGTTGGCAGCGAGAAGGATTAAATTGAAGAAAAGCGAGAGCTGTTCATAATATTTCTTCACCCCGTGATAGGGTTGAACAGAAAGAGCACAATTAAGCTTTTGATGATTTCCGACCAGTATGCCAACCGCATCAGGGTGCAGGCGAACGTCGGCATCAAGAAATAAGAGTAAATTGCCGCCGGCTTCGTTGGCCCCCACCTGGCAGGCCCAGGCTTTGCCGGTCCAGTCAGCGGGTTTATCATCAACAGTAATCAATATTACGTTAAATGACTCAGCGAATGATTCTGCAACTTCAGCTGTTCCATCGTCAGAGTTATCATCAACGCAAATCACTTCAAACAAGGGCCTAGTCTGGTTTCTTAGATCTTCGAGCAGCAAGGCCAGGTTTTCTTCTTCGTTTCTGGCCGGAATGATTACTGAAACCTGATCAGGCTCAACTTGAATAATTCCAACTGAAAGAATGGGATACCTGTAGAAGAGGATAAACCCGAAAATTAGTCCTGCAATTGGTATTAAATCAGTCCACATCAGTTTCTTCTCCGTATAAGCTCTTCATAACTTAGCAGGGCATCTCTAAGTAAGTGTTTCGTGGCTAGGCCCCAATTCCCTCTCTTTGTCTAACACACTACAATGTTTGATATAATTTGGTAAGGGGTGTTTAGGGCGGCAACCAATCTGAATATCGATCAGGAGCTTTTAGAAACTGCCAAGAAGTTGGGGAAATTTAAAACAAAGCGTGAAACAGTTAACAAGGACATTTATGCTGATTACCTGCCAATTAATATTTACCAGGGAAGAAGGAGTAGTTATAAGGTTTAATTTACTTAAAGCATCAGGCTTTAAAGTATTTCCTTAAACCTGCCTTAATGAAAGGGATGATACCAGATGTCCGGTGATCAAGAGAGGGAAGTAAGGCTTCAGGAGTTGTCGCAGAAAGCCAGGGACTTGCTGCCTCAATGCGGCAATTGTGCCCAAACCACGTTTTTTGTTCTCCGGGAAGAATTTGGCCTCGGCGGCCAGGATATCCTTAAAGCCCTCACTCCCTTCCCGGGACTGGCGCTTAGAGGTGAAACCTGCGGCGCGGTAACCGGTTCTTTGATGGCAATTGGGTTGGTTTTCGGCCGGGACAGATTGGACGACTGGAAAGGCTACACTGATTCTCTCCGACCGGCCCGGCAATTCTGCAAGCGTTTTATAGATTTACAGGGCAGCACTGCCTGTGCCGATATCCTGGAGGCCACATTCGGGCGCAGGTTCAACTTAGCCGATCGGAACGAATCAGCTGAGTACCTTGCTGCCGGAGGTACGCAGAAATGCTGTGATCTGGTGGCTGACGCCGTGCGCGTGGCGGCAGAACTGATCATGGACCAGACATAGGCAGGCGGCAGTAATGCTTTGTTGTTTCGTTAGCCGCATGGCCGAAGTGCAACACCACATTCAATGAATAAGCATCTACTCTCTGATTCGGATTTTTGATTCATCTACTACCCAGAGTTTATTAACAGGTAACTCTTGAGAAAAAGATGCAATTAACTGCTTCATGGAGATTTGTGCAGCTATAATAGACTGTTCAGAAAGGCGTAACACAATTATTCCTGGATTACTACCGGGCGGGTAGTTGCGTATATCTGAGAAATCAAGGTCCAGTGTAATAAGAATGCGATTTTCGGATTGACAAGCTTCTATTAATGTTTGGTCGGAACAGCCTTGCAGGCCCTCTTGGATTACCGTTTCTGTGTTATAACCTTTTTCAATAAGTAATTCGGCACAATGTGATGGTAGGTTTTCGTCTATTTTAAATTTCACAATTAGCTCCTTGGTATAGAAATAACCCTTTCCTTGGTAAGCAAAGTTGCATATTTTAGTGCAGCACGAATATCGTCTATCGTGAGAGATGGATAGGCATTAATAATTTCTTCATACGTAGAATCAGAAGATAGGTTATCTAAGATTACAGAAACTGGTATGCGTGTACCGGCTATACATGCTTTACCATGACATATATTCGGGTCTACAATGATTCTTTCTAAATGGGCCATGTTTTTCACCTCGCTACCATTATATCACGGTGATAATTTGATAAGAAGTGCAATTATTTAGAACGTAAAACCCCTTCTCCCGCCACTGTCACTTATGTGTTACAACAACCTGATAACATAAAAATATTACAGGTGTTAAAGGGACCATCCGCAGGAGCTTCTATCACATCACACCTCATCACACCACACCACAAGAACAATAGCCTGTGTATTCGCTTGTTTCAAAATAACTTAACTTACTGGTCAGTCTGATTTGCTTGTTTAAAGAAAAGCTGTGCCTATGGGGACGGTTCGAGCGTCACCGTAGCGTAGCGAAGGAAGGGGACATTCCTCCGCTGGAGGTGTGTCCCCATACCGCTAACGAAGACGATGGAACCGTCCCCTTGGCACGGCAGTTTATGCCTGAGTTACAAACTTAAAACCCAGGACGACTAAAAAAATGACTGACAGACAAGTTCAGCTTCAACTCTCCACCAGCCAGAAGTACCTACCCGCTCACAGCACCGCAACCATCTAACTGATGCATAAAATAATTCAGCCCAAAATCACCCTCGATACCAACCGGCTGCCGCTCAACATCAGCTTCGTGCTCGACCGCTCCGGCGCTGCAGCTTGCCCTTCCGTTTACGGCCGTCTCTCCAGTCAACCCGCACCGCTTCCGTTCCTAAAACATCATACCCTCATACCCCCGTTTCTTCGGGGGGTTAATATTTTAAACAAATTCGTAACACCCAATATTCGATGAGATATCCTGCTATGGTATGGCTTCCATGAAGTCAGTAGAGGGCACATCCACTATAATTTACGTTATCTGATATTTTGGTGTTTTGTATGTAGATTATTAATCATAAAGGGGAACCTTCCCAGCCCCATATTACTCTATCGTTCAGAGAAAGCAACTTAACATTTTTCCGATTATTAAGAGGAGGTTGAGGGTTGTGAGAAGCAAAAGGTTTTTATCTGCCGGCATTGTATTGCTGGTGTTAATTGCTTTTATTGTTAGCGGCTGTTTCCCAGGCGGTGCAGGCACCGAAACCCTGAAAGGAACCAAGTGGCTGTTGACGGCGGCGTCGGTCAGCTCTATCGACCTTTCGGGATACTCGATCACGGCTGATTTTGACGAGTCCGACATCTCCGGGCGTTCCGCCGTTAATACTTATGGTGGACCCTACGCCATCACTGGTGGCGG
>JBFYYZ010000180.1:0-4988 GCA_041309745.1 Bacillota bacterium
TTCAGCCTTGCTTAAATGGGCCATCGTTGGGCCGGACACGCCATAGCCGGTCAGTTCAGCTGCTTTCCGGTATGCGTCAGCCCAGGCCGGTTCAAGTCCGAGATCCAGATTTGCTGTTTCAAATACCCGTCGGGCCAGCTTTTGCAGGAGGTAAGCTTCTTCACAGCTGACCGATCCATCAGCAAGAACCGCAATGGTTTGCCGATATGGATTATCTTTCTTAATCTTCGCAAATTCGGCGGCGGCTTTGCTGATTGCCGTCTCGTAGTCAACTTCCTCAGGTGCTCCTCCTGCTCCTTTCTGCCTGATAGAAGAGCTGGTTTTGGCAGCGGCAGACACATCTTCAAACTTTCCTGTTGCGCACAACCAGCCAACACGGTCGCCTTCACGCGGTACTGTATTTTTAATCAGTCGGTTTCCATCAACCTGACGTTCGAGATAACAGCCGAGAGAACAACCTAAACAGATCCCAGGTTTCGATACCAGCTCCCACTCGCGCCCGCCAAAGGGCCTTGATTCTTCGGTTAAAGCCGCCACCGGGCAGGCATCGATACACTGGCCGCAAAATATACAACCTGCTTCTTCAAGGGTTACTTCGCGTCCATCACGCCAGGGCACAATCCTTGTATTAACACCGCGGCCAATCATGCTGTAAACAAAACGTCCCGGCCCGCTGCGACAGACCTCGATACAACGGCCGCAGACAATACACTTTTCTTCATCACGCACCAGGTCAAACTTCTGCTCTGAGTCAGATTCCGGGATGCGACGCTCCAACTGCGCCGGCAACTCTACCTGATAGTAGTAAGCTTTTTCCTGCAGTTCGCAACTTCCGGTGCGGACACAGGTCAGGCAATCCTTGTATGGGTGGGTCGCTAAAGCCAGTTCGATCATCTGGCTGCGCATCTTCTCTAGCTCAGGTGTGGTTGTGGTAACAATCATCCCTTCAGCTACCGGATTATCACAGGAGGTTACCGGTCGCTCTAATCCTTCAATCTCGACCAGGCAAACCCGGCAGTGGCCGAGTGCAGAAAGCCTTGGGTGATAGCAAAGCGTAGGGATTTCAATCCCGTTTGCCCGGGCGGCCTCCAGGATTGTTGCTTCCGGGGTGGCAAATATTTTTTTACCATTTATTTGTAACGCTACCATTTTAGACATTTTCTGCCCTCCCCACGTCAAGAACAGCCAAACCCAGGCGCAGGCACTTGACACAGCGTTCTGCTTCAGCGATAGCCGTACCCGGACCCTTAAAACCTAAATCGGCCTCGGCAAATCCGGAAACCCGCTCGTTAACAGGTAAAACCTCTTCTTCGCGACGCTCCCTGGCACCAACCATTTCCGGCACACATTCCGGGTTATAAACGCCTGCGGATTCTAAGTAACGTTCAAAATAAAAGGCAGGGCCGACCTCTGCCCGCTCTTTGCGGATATAAGCATCGATCGCTACAGCCGCCCGGTTGGCAGTGGCAATGGCCTCAATTACCGTCCTCGCTCCCAGGACGGCATCACCACCGGCAAAAACCCCGGAAACAGCAGTTTCCATTGTGTTATCGTCAACCTCCAATGTTCCCCATCTGGATAGTTTAACAGCACTCTTTTCGCCTAAAAAGTCAAAATCGGCGACCTGGCCGATGGCCGGAATCACAGATTCAGCTTTTATGATAAACTCCGAGCCGTCAAGGGGAACAGGCCTTCTTCTGCCACTGGTATCTGGTTCACCTAGTTCCATTTTGACACACTCCATCCCGCTGACGGCCCCGCCATCTTCCAAAATACAGACAGGATTAGCCAGCAGATGGAAATTAATGCCTTCTTCTTCCGCCGCCCTTATTTCGGCCGCATTGGCCGGCATTTCATTCCTGGTGCGGCGGTAAATCAGGTTGACCTCTTTGACCCCCAGGCGTACCGCCGAACGGGCACAGTCCATAGCCACGTTGCCGCCGCCGATCACCGATATCGTATCACCCAGCTCAACTTTTTGGCCCAGGTTGATCCGCCTTAAAAATTCAACTCCAGGCATAAAGCCCATATAACAGGCATCTTCACCCTCACAGCCCATCGTGGCGCTTTCATGCAAACCGCTGGCAATAAAGATCGCCTTAAAACCTTCCTGCCAAATCTGGCCGATTGTTATATCACTGCCTACCCTGGTATTACAGACGATTTCAACCCCCATCCTGCGGACCAGGTCAATTTCGTAATTCAAGATATCGCGCGGCAAACGGTAGCTGGGAATCCCCACAGCCAGCATGCCGCCGGCTACCGGAAGTGCCTCGTATACCTTCACACCATAGCCCTTACGGGCCAGTTGGTAAGCAGCATTGATGCCGGCCGGCCCGGCGCCGATAATTGCCACCCGCTCTCTGGCGTTTTTTACAACCTGCTTTTTCAGCTGCTGATCGTAACCGTTACGTAAGCCGAAATCGGCGACGAACCTTTTCGAAAGCCGGATAGAAAGAGCCTGATCGACGGGCTGGCGGTTACAGTTTGATTCACAGGGGTGAACACAGACCCGCCCCAGGGTGCCGACAAAAGGAGTCTTCTCCCGGTTGATGGCCAGCGCCTCTTCATAATTGCCTTCCTTAATCGACTCCAGATACCCGGGGATATTGATATGGGCCGGACAACCGTTACGGCAGGGCGCTGTCAAAATCGTCTCATAATCATCTGTTGACAGGGGCTTGGTAAGTGATCTGTTTTTACCGCTAATATGGGCTATAAAATGATCGCGGAAATACAGCAAAGCATCTTTTAGCGGCTTCGGCGAGGATATACCCAGTTCGCAGAGCGAACCGGAAGCCACCAGGTCAGCAATTTCCTTCAGGAATTCGAGATCGCTTTCTTTTCCCTCACCACTCAGAATTGTTTCAAGCCGGTCGCTGATCACTTTACTGCCAGCCCGGCAGGGTACACAGCGACCGCAGGATTCTTTTTGCATCCTGCCGTAAAAAGCGGCAAGCGTGGGGACCAGGTCAAGATCGGGATCAACTACCACCAGCCCCGCCCAACCAACAAAAGCCCTCACCGCTCTGTCGCCCAACTGCCCGGGAATTTTAAGCTCATTTAGATCTTTACGGTCTTCTGCGGCCTTCTTCCGCTCATCAATAACTTGTCCGTTCCAGCTGCTGAAAAAAACCTTGGCCATTTATTCCTCTCATTTCCGTCTTAATCTACGGTTATTAACCTTAACTTGATTAATCGATCAGTTGGCGCAGCTATCAATTTTACACCGGTAAGAAAACTTCTTCATTACTGTCAGGAATTCCTTTTAAGTTTCAGATAAAAGAGCAGCTCAATCCTGTCGTATTATTTGCTGCAGCCGACGACAGGCGGTTATGGCCTGACCGACAGCATTATCGCCCCCATACTGCGACCCGGCAAAATAAACTGCCTTACCACTATATAAGCTGCTGATCCTGTTCCGAATGAAAGCGTTAGCGCTAACCCCTCCAACAACCAGCAGACCGGCGTAATTTTTTTCTTCTTCCCAGGCGCTGGCGACCGCGGCTTTAAGCGAATCGGCAATGCAGATCTCAACAGCCCTGGCCAGATTTTCCGGCCGATAGCCACGCTCCAGCAGACGTTCGGCTTCGCTGGCCGGGCCGGAGAAGCTGATCACAAATCCATTAACTGCTAACGGCAGACTTGGCAGATCACCTTCCGAGTTGCGGGCTAGCTTTTCTAAATGAGGTCCGGCCGGGAAAGGCAACTTCATCTTGCGACCGATGCGATCGATAAACTGCCCGGCATTCAGATCGGCTGTCCCGCCGATCAATGCAATTTTTAGCCTACCCGAGGATTGTTCTTCCGCCGCCACAATTTCTGTAGTGCCCCCCGAGATCTGCAAAACCAGGTATGAGCCGTTACCGGCAGCAGCCGACCAAAGCCCGGCCATGATGTGGCCCTCCTGGTGCGAGCTGTTAAAATAATCAAGGCCCATGGTCTGTGCCAAAAACTGACCAAAGGCCTCTCCAACTTTAAATACCGGCATGTATGAATGATCAAGGGGACGTGGACGATCGGAAACTGAGATAGCTTTAATCATATCCGGTTGAAACTCAGCCCGGCACTCTGACCAGAGCAGGGGCATATTTTTGATATGTGCAAAGACCGCTTCAGACTGCCGTAGTCCAAGCGCACCCTCTTTGACGGGCAGAGCGATTCGCCTTTCATAAATCAAATGTTCATCTTGATCTACGAGGGCCAGCGAAGTTGTGTACGCTGAGGTATCAAGGCCGAGACAGAGAATCTGATCACTGCTCCTTTTCAAGCAGCTCACCTGCCGACCGGTCTAAGACCCCGTTGATAAAACCGACTGCCTCCACGCTGCTGCCATATTTTTTAGCCAGTTCAAGCGCCTCGTTAATCGAAACAGCATGAGGGATATCGGGCCGGCAGAGGATCTCATAAAGGCCCAGCCTTAATAGATTGCGATCAACAGCTGATAAACGTTTTAGCTCCCATTTAACCAGGTGTTTCGCGATGATACTGTCAAGCTGATCAAGTTTTTCCAAGGTACCGGTAACTAGCTCACCGATAAAAAGCTCCTCGCTGTCTCCAATGCTGTAGCCTTCTTTTGAACGACGGAGAGCCTGCTCGGCCCGGCATTTACCGATATCTACCTGGAATAAAGCCTTAAATGCTAATTCTCGTGCCAAACGACGGGACACTAGTCTAAAGCCTCCGTTGTGACGGATATGATCAGCATAACAGCTTTTCCCGCCGTGGGAAAAACTTACTCAACACTGCATTTATTCCGATTTGAAATAACGATCCAGAAGGCGACTAAGCCCCGGTCCTACATCCAGCCTCCAGCCAAGGACTAACCCGATTCCGATGCAGAGAAAAACAAATACGCCCACCCAGAATCCGTAGCTGATCACCAGTAGGGCAAAAATCAGGCCGAGCAAAGCGCCAATAATCTTACCCCAGTTCTTGCTGAGTAACGTCCACCAGTTAAGGTCGGTCAAACTGATCACACCCCTTTT
>JBFYYZ010000181.1:0-4943 GCA_041309745.1 Bacillota bacterium
AGTGCACTTTACGAATTGCAGAGGCCGCCTCTGGTTCGCAGTCTGATCCTGGCAGGCGGGGTTGATTTAACTGAAAAAATGCTGCTTGAGCTGCTTCAATCAACAGGGAACGAAGAAAACTTCGCCCTGCGCTGGGGAGATGAATTTTAATGAAAATCGCAGAATTAAACCGTCAGGATGAAATGATTTATCCGGGGCATAATGCCTGCCCGGGCTGTGGTGCAGCCCTTGCTGTCCGCTACCTGACAAAGGCCCTGGGACAGAATATCGCTATCGTGCTTACTGCTTCTTGCTGGAGCATCATCTCAGGCATGCCGCCCCTGACAGCGCTTAAATGCCCGATTTTACACTGTCCGTTTCCCAGCGCCGGCTCTGTTGGCAGCGGAGTTCGCAGGGGACTTAATGCCAGAGGCCACCACGACACCACGATTGTTGTGCTAGCCGGAGATGGAGGCACTTTTGATATTGGGTTGCAGGCCCTCTCCGGAGCCGCTCAGCGTAACGAAGATTATATCTTTGTCTGTTATGACAACGAAGCGTACATGAACACAGGGATGCAGACCAGTTCTGCCACTCCTTTCGGGGCCCGCACTAATACAGCGCCCTATCCTCTCTACAAAGAGGGGGAGAAAAAAGATATTATGCAGATCATGGCGGCGCACACAGTTCCTTATGCGGCAACAGCTACGGTTGCCTTTCCGGCTGACCTGGAAGAGAAACTAAAAACCGCCCAGAAGGTCAAGGGTTTTCGCTTTATTCACATCCTGGCCCCCTGTCCACCGGGATGGGGAACAGAATCTTCCGATACGATAGAAATATCCAGGCTGGCTGTGGCAACCGGTTTCTTTCCCCTCTATGAAGTCCACAACGGCACCGACTGGAAGCTGACTGTCCCCGCAGATATTAAAAGTGTTTCTCTCCGTGAATATTTAAATCGACAACGCCGTTTTAAGGAGATGGATGATCGCCGTTTAAACGAACTGCAACACGAGATAAACCGGGACTATCAAAGATTACTGGATAAGGTTGCTAAATTTTCTGCCGAGACTTAGCAATAAAAATTAGAATTATAATAAATTCTAAAATAAAGAGCAGGATTTTTTCCGGAGAAGCAGAAAAAGAACTATTATTGTACAAAAGTAGCAATATTATAGGAGGTGTCTGGTTTGCGGGAAATAACCGCGTCTGTCATCAGTGATCATGTGGCCGAGATGTGCCAGGATGCAAACATCTATCTGGGCGAAGATGTATTTGATGCCTTGAAGAAGTCCCTGGAAACAGAAGAATCGCCGACTGGAAAAGAAGTTTTGAAACAGCTGATCGAGAATGTCGAGATTGCAAAAAATGAGCAAATCCCGATCTGCCAGGATACAGGATTTGCTGTTTTTTTTGTAGAGTGGGGCCAGGAAGTCCACCTGACCGGCGGGTCGCTGGAGGATGCAATTCACGAGGGGGTTCGCCGGGGTTACACAGAAGGTTACTTGCGCAAGTCGATCGTTGACGATCCACTCTACAAACGCAAAAACACCGGAGACAATACACCGGCTGTGATTTACACTGAGCTGGTCCCGGGCGATAAGGTTAAAATCGCTTTTGCTCCCAAGGGTGGCGGCAGTGAAAACATGAGTGCTGTTAAGATGCTGAAACCTTCCGACGGAGAAGCCGGGGTTATTGATTTTGTGGTCAATCATGTCAAAGCAGCCGGTCCCAATCCCTGCCCGCCGATCGTTGTTGGAGTAGGAATCGGCGGCACTTTTGATAAGGTTGCAGTGCTGGCGAAAAAAGCCCTTTTCAGAAAGGTCGGTTCCAAAAACCCTGATCAGGCCTTCGCAGCCCTGGAGCAAAAGATTCTTGATAAAATTAATGATTTGGGCATCGGCCCGCAGGGTTTTGGCGGACGCACCTTTGCCCTGGCTGTCCATATCGAGACATTTCCTTCGCATATAGCCAGCATGGCGGCTTCAGTAAACATCAATTGTCATGCCTGCCGCCACCTGGAACGCGAGCTATAAGACTAAAAGATTAAGGAGGTTTAGAAAGATGGAATCGAAACGTATTTCTGCTCCCCTCACCGATGAAGTGATTCTTGATCTAAAAGCGGGAGATAATGTTTTAATCAGCGGGGTTATTTATACTGCCCGTGATGCCGCCCACAAGAAACTGGTTGAGCTGATGGATCAGGGCGAATCGTTGCCGATCGATCTGACCGGCCAGTTTATCTACTATGTAGGACCCACGCCGGCCAAGCCAGGTCAGGCAATCGGATCAGCTGGTCCAACTACCAGCGGCCGGATGGACGCTTATACACCAAAGATGCTTGAAAAAGGAATGAAGGCCTGCATCGGCAAAGGATTGCGCAGCCAAGCTGTAAAAGATGCTTTACAGAAGCACAAAGCAATTTATCTCGCCGCTGTTGGCGGTGCCGGGGCTTTACTGTCAAAAAGAATTAAGAAGTGCGAAGTAGTAGCTTACCCTGAGCTAGGGGCGGAAGCTATCCATCGCCTGGAAGTGGAAGATTTTCCGGCCACTGTCATTAACGATGCTTACGGTAATGATCTTTATGCCGAAGGGGCAAAACAATACGCTCGCTAAGCGGTTGCATGATGATCAGCGTCTGGGTTAAAAACTAAATCAGGAAAGTGGGGAAGATGACATGACTATGAACAAAGAAGAACTGCTGGCCAAAGCGAAAAAACCAGCTGAGGATGCAATGAAGCTGCATCCTTTTTACAAGGGAAAAATTCAGGTTGATTTGAAATGCTGTGTCCGTGATATTAAAGATTTTGCAATCTGGTACACCCCGGGAGTGGCCGAGCCCTGCAAGGCTATTGCCCAGAACAAGGAAGATGTATACAAATATACCAACAAAGCCAACCTCCTGGCAGTTGTCTCTGACGGTACCCGGGTTCTCGGGTTGGGTGATATTGGTCCTGAAGCCAGTATGCCGGTAATGGAAGGCAAAGCGCTGCTTTTTAAGTATCTGGGTGGAGTTGATGCTTTCCCGGTATGTGTAGATACGAAAGACCCGGAAGAATTTATTAAATTCGTCAAAATGCTCCAACCCTGCTTTGGGGGTATAAACTTAGAAGACATCGCAAGCCCGAAGTGCTTTTACATTCTCGATCGCCTTAAGGAAGAATGTCATATCCCGGTCTGGCACGATGATCAGCAGGGCACGGCGATGGTTAACCTGGCTGGCCTGATTAATGCCTTAAAAATAGTCGGCAAAAAGATGAATGAAGTGAAGATTGTGATGCTCGGCGCCGGAGCAGCTAACATCTGCACTGCCCGCCTGTTGATGGCTGCCGGAGTTGATCCGGGTAAAGTGGTAATGCTCGATAGTAAAGGCACTTTGCACAAAGGCAGAACTGAGCTTAAAGAAAAACACCCTGTAAAGTGGGAACTGGCACAGAAAACCAATGCTGAAAACTTAGTTGGCGATGCTGCTGACGCTTGCAAAGGCGCTGATGTGATCATCGCCCTTTCCACCCCCGGTCCGGATACCATTAAGAAAGAGTGGATCTCGAGCATGGCCGAGGATGCTATTGTCTTTGCCTGTGCCAACCCGATCCCGGAAATCTGGCCATGGGAAGCGCTTGAAGCGGGGGCGAAGATCGTATCTACCGGTCGTTCTGATTTTCCAAACCAGGTCAACAACTCGCTGGGGTTCCCGGCTATTTTCCGTGGTGTACTTGATGTTCAGGCGACAAAGATAACCGATTCGATGTGCATCGCTGCTGCCGAGGAGCTGGCAGCCTGCGCACCCGATGGCGGAATGAACCCGGAGATGATTCTCCCCACGATGGACATGTGGGAAATATTTCCTAGGGTGGCAACAGCCACAGCCTTAAAAGCGATCGAAGAAGGAGTGGCAAGGCTTCAACTGAGTAGAGAAGAAATCTACAAGCTGGCCGAAGAATCGATCGGCAAAGCTCAGAAACAGACTAAGATGCTGATGGATGAAGGTTTCATCCCTGCTCCACCGGCAGAATAAAAGCGCTTAGCCGAAGGAGGACACTATGAGCGACGAGATTAAAATGGTTGACATATACGTCATGGGCAAGCGCTACACTGTTCCGGAAACGCTTACCATCATGGATGGCATGGAATATGCCGGTTACCAGCTGAAGAGAGGTTGCGGTTGCCGAGCCGGTTTCTGCGGTGCCTGTGCTACTGTTTACCGGATGGCCGGTGATTATGAGCTGAAAGTGGGGCTGGCCTGCCAGACCAAAGTGGAAGACGGCATGTACCTGGCCCAGATTCCTTTCTTTCCGGGGCGTAAGGCAACATTTGATCTTGAAGAGATTAAACCTTCAGTTGCCCATTTCGCCCAGCTCTATCCCGAAGTCTACCGCTGCCTCGGGTGCAGTTCATGTACCAAGGTTTGCCCCCAGGATATTGATGTAATGCAATATATCGCCTACATCCAGCGCGGCGATTTTGAAAAAGCGGCAGATCTTTCTTTTGACTGCCTGATGTGCGGCCTGTGCGTTTCGCGCTGCCCGGTTAATATTGTGCACTACAATGCAGCTTTGACGGCCAGACGTCTCTACAGCCGCTATATTGCAAAGCCGGACGCTTTTCTGGCTGAGCGGGCCAGGGCTATTGCAGAAGGTTCCTGCGATGCCGATATTGATACCTTGATCAACTCCGATCAGGCTACGTTGCAGGATCTTTACAATAAACGGGAAATTGAATAAGGGATCCGGAGAGGAGTAAAATAATGGCATATACTGGTAAATTAGGCGAATTAGTCAAGAAAGTTGAAGAAAGCCGAACCTCCCGGGTCGGTGTTCATTTTCCGCGAATGACACAGGAAGAGCGCCAGGATGTTCTGGAAAAATTTCATCCCGATTATAACCCCAACGGTTTTCGGGAATTAAAAGTGGGGGTCAATAAAGGAACAAGAATGCCGGTCGAGATGGCCGATGTATTTGAATCCT
>JBFYYZ010000182.1:0-4077 GCA_041309745.1 Bacillota bacterium
CAATTCCTTCAAGATCTCTAAACAACTGGCAAGCTTCCCTGGTTTTCTCCGAAGAAAAACCGTAACCTGCGCCCAGGTAGCCATCTTCAAGGGTTAATCGCTGATTCAGGGCGGATGCTTGAACCGGAACGATTTGCTTCTCCAGCCTGGCTAAAAGCTTCAGCGATGCGGCAGCCAGTTTGCAGATTCGCTCTTTATTCAGGATCTGAGGTTGCACCACCCGCACGGCATGTAAATTTGTTTGTGCAAACCGTTTTTCTAAGCAAAGGCCGGTCAGTAAACCGGCAGCAGTGCCCCCTGTTCCAGCTGCGGCAAAGAGCGCATCCGGTTCAGGCTGTTTGATCTTGGCCAGCTGGTCGGCAATTTCCAGCAGGCAGTTAACGTAGCCGATTGTCGTTAGGCTGTTTGAGCCTCCGGGCATTAGCAGCAAAGGTTTTTTACCGGAAGTCAGACCTAATATGTAGAGCCACAGATACCCGCGAACCAGGCCAAAATAATCTTTGACAAAGTGCATCTCTGTGCCGAAATACTGATCCAGGAGCAAGTTTTTCTTAACGTGATCATTTACCGGTTGGCAGAAAAAAAGCCCCTTTACCCGGTAGCCGGCTCTACCGCCAAGGGCGGCGGTAGCCAGGATGTGATGCGAACCAAGGCCCCCGGCAGTAATTATTTCCCGGCAGCCTTTTGCTTTGGCCTGAGCCAGGATCAGTTCCAGTTTACGGACCTTGTTACCACCGTAAACAGAGCTTGATAGATCGTCTCTCTTAATGTAAACGGTTGGCCCGCCAAGGTGTGCTGTGAGTCTTTCAAGCGGCTGCAGGGGGGTAGGCCAGTCGCCCAGTTCTTCTCTAAGTAGCTTATTTTCCAGCCCGGGGTATTTTTTAAAGAGGGCGTAGTGTGTCATATTTACTCTTTTCATTGACTAATTGACAGACTATTTGTAAATTAATTATAATACAGGTATGTAGAGGCGTCAATCATCTAAGTTTGGAAGAGAGGAGCTGCTATTTTGCCTGAACAGGAATACGGGTTGCAAAGGGTGCTTGGTTTGCCGCAGACAATCGCCGTGGCGGCCGGCATGACCATCGGAGCCGGCATCTTTGTCTTAACCGGAATTGCCGCAGGATATACCGGGCCGGCTGTGCCGCTGGCATACCTGGTAAGCGTGGTTCCGGTAATTTTTTTAATGATGTGCCTGGCCATGCTGGGATCAGCTTTGCCGACAACGGGGGGCAATTATAAATATGCCAGCCGTCTTTTTTCACCTCGCTGGGCTTTCATCGGAGTTTGGGGTTACATGGGAGGCACCCTGGTTGGCGCTTTTCCGCTCTGGGCCTTAAGTGGCGCTCAGTATCTGCAGGCTCTCTGGGATTTACCGGCTGTTCCGGCCGCGATCGTAATCCTGACGATCTTATTTCTCATTAACCTGATTGGTATCTCGATGGCCGCAGCGCTGCAGGCCTTTTTTGTTCTGCTGCTATTTGCCGCTCTCCTTGTTTTTGGTTTCTCAGGACTCCCTCAAATTGAAGCAGCTAATTTTACCCCTCTTTTCCCGGCAGGAGCGTACGGGTTTCTTCTTGCCGCCTCGATCTTAACCTTTACCCATCTTGGCGCTAATGCCGTGGTTGAGTTGGGAGGAGAGATTAAAAACCCGGGAAAAACCATTCCCCGGTCTTTTCTGATCTCGATACCCCTGGTAACAATGCTTTATATCCTGGTTTCGGTAACGGCAGTAGGCATCAGCCCGTTGACTAACAACGGGGGACAGTCACTGGCGAACGTGGCAAAATCTTTTATGAGCCCTTCCGGTTTTTACTTTTTTATTCTCTGCGGTGGAGTGCTGGCCATTGTTACAACGCTTAATGCCGGGTTTATGTGGGGCACCAAGTCACTACTGGTGATGGCAGCTGATGGTATCTTTCCTGAAGGGCTGGCAACAGTAAATAAGCGGTTTAGCACACCGCATTTTTTTCTGACCTTTATCTATGTTGTTTCTACCGCTTCAGTTTTAATCTTTGGTGAAAACTATCTGGCAGCCTTTGCCGCCCTGGGATCGATCGGCGGTATCATCATTTTTATTCCGATTCTCGGCGCTGCCTGGAGCCTGCCGCGCAGAGCGCCTAAAGCATATGCGGCAGCCTATTTTAAACTAAAGGGTATTTTGCTGCCGTTGGCAGTAACCATTGGCGCTGTGCTGGCTTTTTTGGTGATGGCCATGCTGCTGATTGATCTCTTGGCCATGCCTGATGGTAGTTTTTTCAGCTACCTTTTCATTGTCTGGCTGGTGATCGGTATTTTTTACTACGAGATTCGCCTGCGCTTGCTTGCCCGCAGGGGCATTCATCTACAGAACTTGACCAAGATC
The DNA here is from genome assembly GCA_041309745.1 of Bacillota bacterium. Taxonomy (GTDB): domain Bacteria; phylum Bacillota; class Dethiobacteria; order DTU022; family DTU022; genus UBA993. The sequence goes on from JBFYYZ010000182.1 coordinate 2,366, forward strand.
AGGGAAGAGGAGTTCTAACCTCTAAATGGTCCTTTATAGAGTGTTGATCAGCTCATTTAAAACATGCAGTTGAATTTCCACCCGTTTTTCAAGAGGTGCATCGGTTGGAGTTTCCACCGTATACACATATTTACTGTTATACAACCTCATGAAGTTGGCCATGCTTAACTGCCTGGTCAGCTTCATATACCACAAGCCCCACAGTGGGGCGTCAATCAGGCCGTCATCTGTTTTAAGAATAACCATATTTACATCCTGCTCTATCGGAAAATCAAAATCTCTTACCGATTCAATCACACTCCGGCTGTTTGCCTGATCCTGGTTGCCGTACTGGTAAAGGTAAAAGCCGGATGCATCCGGGTCTTCGTGGCAGTCAATAATTAAATCGTAATTCTGATCATTAAGATAGGCTTCTATTAATCTAGCCTCCTGGCTGTCAAAGGAAGCAAAATCGCGGTTAAGATCAAGCCCTTCCCTGTTAAAACGGATATCGCGACTCCAACCCCAGGGGTTTATTACCGGGAGGATATCGATACTCATTGAGGAATAAGGGTTTTCATCAGAGCCCAGCTTCTCAATAAATTGCAATGCCGTTTCAACCGCTGCCGGCTCGTTACCGTGAATCCCTGCACCGATCAAGAGCTTTTTATTATTGTTGTTTTCGCCGGGGTTGTATGAAACAGACCAGAGCGGGAAAACGCCATCATCATTGATTATTTCTCCAATAACATCAAGGGAGAGGGCTTCATTTTCTTCAACAGCCTGGATAAGCCTCTCTTCAATTGATGAGAGCTCTCTAATTTGAGGCTGGTTTTCCAGGACATCTTCCTGATGGCCGCTGGCACAGGATATTAGATTCAGGAAGGTTAAAAGCATAATCATCAGAATAATATTTTTACCCATTTTGTTCCTCCGCAGATCATTGTCTTAATAATTAAGATTCAGTTTTTTTGTTGCTTCTATTATAAAGCATCTTGCCCTAAACCTTAAGTAATTTATGGCAAGAGTTTAATCACGGTATAAAAGCGCTTGTGCTATAATTTAAGCACAATTTTTTGAAACACTAATGCAATAGGAACTTCTCTATCAAGGAGGTATCTGCGAGATGGAAATCAGATGGTTTGGTACGGCAACGCTTGCTTTAACGTTCGGGGAACAATCAATTATATTTGACCCATTTGTTTCGCTAAATGAAACTTTGCCCAGGCCCGCAGTTGCAGAACTCGCTCAGTATGGCGATATCTTTATCACCCATGGGCATTTTGACCATTTAATTGATGTGCCGCTTGTCCTTAAAGCAGGCAAGGCTACTGTATATTGTTCCGCTATAGCTGCCGCCACCCTGGTACGGGACGGGGTTGATCAAAGCAGAATTAAGGTTATCAAGCCGGGCGACTGTTTCGATAACGGGTTTTTTAAACTAAAGGTTTTCAGGGGTGAGCACATCAAATTTAATCTGCCCCTGATTATCAAGACTCTATTTAGCCGCAGAGCAATTGCCAGTTTTAAAGATCTGCGAAAACTGGTTAACCTGGCCAAGCTCTACCCCCAGGGTGAAGTGCTGGTCTTTTTAATTGACGCAGGCGGTAAAAAAGTTTTGCACATGGGCAGTTTAAATCTTGCTGCTAATGTCGAATATCCGACCGAAGTGGATCTGCTAACCCTTCCCTTTCAGGGACGAAGCGATCTTGATACCTATACCCCAAAATTCA
>JBFYYZ010000183.1:0-3782 GCA_041309745.1 Bacillota bacterium
TATGACCTGGAATATTGATGAAATGATCATGCCAAAGCGTTGAAAACTTATTTTAAGTGAGTCAAAGAAGCGATACTTAAGCACCGGTGGCGTGATACCGATTATCCCCCGACCGGTTTCCTGATCAATTTCTGTCTGCAGTAAAATTGGTAATTCAATATTATCTCTTTCGACCAGAAGTTCAATTTCTGTCTCGGGTTTTGCCGAGATGAATAGCAGGACATCTTCCCAGTCCCTGACATTCTGTCCATCAATCGAAGTGATTACATCACCTTGTTTCAAACCGGCGCTTTCTGCCGGCATATCATCAATGATCTGGCCGATCATGCCGCTGTTAGTTACAGGGACGCCAATCAGAAAGAAAAAAATGACAAAGAAAATAAAAATTGAGAGGATCAGGTTCATACCGGCCCCGGACACCAGGACTGCCGCTCTGCTTAAAATTGGCTTCTGCGGGAAACTGTCCGGCTCATCTGCTTCTTCGGGATTTTCACCCAGCATCCGGCAGAACCCACCCAGTGGAAATACGCGTAGTGAATAATCAATGTTATTTTTGGACCAACCAAAAATTTTAGGACCAAAGCCAATAGCCAGCTCAAGAACCCTAATTCCCGTCAGGCGGGCAACAAAATAATGACCAAGTTCATGAACTAGAATCAATAAACCAAATATTAGCACTGAAGCAATCATCGTTTGCATGTTATTACATCCTTCCCCAGAGCATAGCGCCTGTTTCCAAAGCTTTTTCACGTGCCCAACGATCAGCGGTAATCACATCTGAAACTTCCGGTATCTCTATATTATCATGTAAATCCATCACTTTTTCAATCAGATCCGGAATAGCAATAAAAGACAGTTTGCGGGCCAGAAAAAGTTCGACAGCTACTTCATTGGCGCCGTTAAGTACCGCCGGCATAGTCCCACCTGCTTCGGCAGCCCTAAATGCCAGCTTTAAAGAGGGGAAATTAACATGATCGGGCTCAGCAAAGGTGAGCGTAGAACCATAGGGATTATAACTTCCAACCTGGCTTCTTTTACGCTCCGGATAAGTCAGGGCGTACTGGATGGGTGTGCGCATGTCAGGCAAACCTAATTGGGCAATTGTCGACCCATCGACGAATTCTACCATTGAATGCACAATACTCTGGCGGTGAATAACCACATTAATCTGATTCAGACTAAGTTCGAAAAGCCATTTTGCTTCTATGACCTCCAGCCCCTTGTTCATCATCGTTGCCGAATCGACAGTAATTTTAGGTCCCATTTTCCAGTTGGGATGCTGGAGAGCTTCTTCTGGTCTGATATTTTGCAGTTCCGCCCGCTTCATCCCGTAAAATGGGCCACCGGAAGCGGTGAGGTAAATCCTGGCGATCTCTTCCCTGTTTCTGGCAGTCCAGCATTGTTTGATGGCCGAGTGCTCACTGTCGACAGGAAAGATGCGTTCGCGATCAAGCAACTGAAGCCGCTGGAGAATTTCTCCGCCGATGACCAGTGATTCTTTATTGGCAAGAGCTACTTTTTTGCCACTTTTTAAGGCTGCAATGAGCGGTTCAAACCCGCTGAAACCAACCTGCGCTAGGACAACCAGATCTGCAGATGGCCAGCTGGCTGCAAGCAGCTGACCTTCCTGACCTTCTCCATAATGGCATCGCTCACCATTTACAATTTCTTTAATTTTTTTCAGGCTGTTTTCGTTTTCAAGTGCGGCATATTCAGGCTTATATTTGCCTATTTGTTTTGAGAAAAGTTTGTAATTGCTACCAGCGGCTAGTGCAACAACCCTATAGTCCTCTCCAAGTCCGTCAATCACTTCAAGAGTCTGGGTTCCGATTGAACCCGTCGAGCCTAGAAGAGCAATTTTTTTTACCATTGGATTCCTCTTAAGCTGCTGATCAGCAGGAAGAAATAATAGACAAAAGGCGCTGTAAAGAGTAAGCTGTCAAAACGATCGAGAATTCCCCCGTGTCCGGGTATCAGGGCGCCGGAATCTTTTACATCAAGCTGCCGCTTCAGGGCCGATTCGAGAAGATCTCCTAACTGTGCAAAAACCGCAATCCCCAGACCCAGAAACAACGCCTGCATCGGCGCCAGTGGTAAAAAAGCCGGGAAAAGGATTGAGGTGGAAAACATAATTGCCGTTAAACCGAAAATGCCGGCCATCGAACCTTCTACTGATTTGTTCGGGCTAATCAGTGGTGCAAATTTACGCACTCCCCATTTAGTGCCAACAAAATAGGCAAGTGTATCGTGAAGCCAGACACTAACAAGCAACAGGTAGGTATAAAATGCGCCATCCGGTAACATCCGCAGCATCAGCATAAAACCGCCTAGCCCGCCTAAATAAAGGATGCCCCAGAGTAAAAGAGCCGCTTCAGAAATGCTGAACCGATCCATGTTCAATAGAGCATGCATATGTAAGACGGCAAAAATGATGATCAACAGGGGGTAAACCAAAACTGTTTGCTGAAAAAAGATTATGACTAAAAAGAAGGTTACCCCGAGAAAACCGAAAAAAACCGGCAGGCTGTAAGCTTTGCTCTTAAAAATCCGGTAATATTCAAAAATCCCTAAATTGACTACAACTAAAAGCAGCAAAGCATACCAGATGCCGCCAAAATGAACTGCAGCAAGAACAATCGGAATACCGACAATTGCTGATAGAACTCGCAGATAAAGCATTTAATCACCTTTCTGTGGCTCAGACACCGCCAAAACGTCGTTTCCGCTGCTGATAAACTGCCACCGCTTTAAGCAGTTCCGCTTTGTCAAAATCCGGCCAGTAGACTTCTGTAAAGTACAATTCGCTGTAAGCCATTTGCCACAATAGAAAATTGCTGATTCTCTGTTCTCCGCTGGTTCTGATCAAGAGGTCCGGGTCAGGCAGATCAGCGGTGTAAAGATATGATGAAAGTTTTTTTTCAGTAACCCTCTTCAAAGTTTTACCCGTTGCTGTTTCTGAAACAAGACGGTTAATCGCCATCAGTATTTCAGACCGGGAACCGTAGTTCAGGGCAAAATTTAAGATCATGCCGCTGTTGTTTTTTGTGGCCGCTGCTCCTTCATCAATCACTCTCAGCACTCGGCGCGGCAATTTTTTGCGGTCCCCGATCATCCGGACCCGGACATTTTTCCGGATCAATTCAGGTAATTCGCTTTCAAAATACTTTTCGGGTAGGCTCATCAGGTAGCTTACTTCCCAATCAGGCCTCGGCCAGTTTTCGGTTGAAAAAGCAAACAGCGTTAATACTTTAATGCCCAGTTCATTGCAGTTGCGAACAGTTTCACGAACTGTTTCTACGCCCTGACGGTGACCTTCGCGTCTGGGCAGTCCACGTTCGGTAGCCCAGCGACCGTTACCATCCATAATAATGGCAACATGTTCTGGAATAATCTGCGAATCTATGTTATCCGGCAAAATCGCACCTCTGTCACCTGAAGTCATCGTCTTTTCACTATTGATCAATAATAAAGGCTCCCTCTTGCAAGACAAAAGAGAGCCGCGTTCTGGCATTAATAAAGATCATTTTTATACTGCCATCATCTCTTTTTCTTTGGCAGCTGTAACCTCATCGATTTCAACAATCTTTTTGTCTGTAATCTCCTGGATATTATCCTGGGCAAGACGCCGTTCATCTTCAGTTATATCGCTAGATTTTTCAAGCTGCTTGATCTCTTCATTAGCGTCCCTGCGGATATTACGGATGCTGACCTTGCATTCCTCTGCCTTCTTGCGAACCACCTTAACCAGCTCTTTTCGCCTCTCTTCAGTAAGCTGTGGGATG
>JBFYYZ010000184.1:0-5531 GCA_041309745.1 Bacillota bacterium
ACTTCTGGTGTACTGTTTTTATCTTTCCTTCTTCCAGGTATAAAGCAGCGTTATAAAGAAAGCCGTTTTGACAGTGGGAAGAACCGATAATCACAGCGGGGCCGCCCAAGGTTAGCGGTAAAATTTCTTTTTCGAGCAGCTCCCGTTCACGTTCAACAAAACTGTTGTAGAGCAAGAGATCTTTAGGCGGGTAGCCACTTAAGACAAGTTCGCTGAAGATAACCAGCCCGGATCTGTTGTCGGCAGCCTGTAAAATGTAGTCCTTCACTTTTGCCGTGTTTTCGCGCAGTGCTCCGATTGTCTGGTTAAGCTGAGCCATTGCAATCCGCATTTATGCACCCCTTATTAACTAAAAAACTCACGGGAAAGCGACTTTCCCCGTGAGCGTTTTTCCCGTTGTTTTAAAGCTTTCTTCTGGCTGCATTATAATCAAGGGTGACCGCAAAGTCAATAGCAATGGCTAATCTGCGATCTGGGCTTAGTCTGCCGCTCCTTGCTTATGTAGCCAAAGGCTTTTATAATAACAGGTAGATAAGCTGTTTTAAATATTAACTTGCGGAGGTGTGACCATGCTTGAGGTTTATGTAAAAGATGGCTGTCCTTACTGCGAAAAGCAGCTGAAAGTTTTTAAAAAGAAAGGCCTTGACTATAAACTGCACAATGTCAGCGTAGATAAAGATGCTCTCACCAGGGCCCGTGATCAGTTTAAGGCTGATAAAGTGCCGGTGGTAGTGGAAGACGGTGTTGTCAAGAATATCGGGTTCGGCGGGGGCGGCTGAAAGATCTGATCAATGTTGCCGTCGGCAACTTTAACGCGGGTCTAGATGGACTACCGCTTCGCAGTGAAAACAGCTGCTGATCCTAATTTCGACCTGGTTGGCGATGATATGCGCTTCGTCAAGGCTGAGGCGGCCATTGACGCCAATATGAACAGTTACAGCTTTCCAGGAGCCATAATCATGGATTTCCAGGTCATGGGTTTCGATTACCCCTTCAACGGCCATAGCACAGCTAGTTACTTCTTGATACAGTTCCGCTTCCGGAGCTTTTCCTAAAAGACTGCTGCATGATTGCCGGGCTATTTTAACCCCTGCATAAATAATGAATAGCGCTACGCCAAAGCCAAGGTAAGAGTCCAGGTTCTTAAAACCGAAGTAGCCGCCCAGGAGTGCTGCTAAGACTAAAACCGATGACAGAGAATCACTGCGGTGATGCCAGGCATCTCCGGCCAGGGCATCGGATTTGATCAGCCTGCCCAGCTGGTTTGAAAAGTAAAACATTAATTCTTTTGCAAGAATTGAAGCAATGACGACAACAATTGCCGCTATGCTCGGCTGGGCAAAAACTCCATCATTCAGCCTGTTGTAAGAACCGTAAATAAAGGCGATCCCGGCGCCAATCAGCATCAGGGCAATCAGCAGCCCGGCCAGGTATTCAATGCGCCCGTGGCCGTAAGGATGCTCATGATCGGGCTTGCGTTTTGCGAGTGAAAAACCGACCAGAACCACTAGTGATGAAACAATATCCGATGCGCTATGCACTGCATCGGCAATCAAGGCGATGCTGTTCGTAAGCAGTCCGAAGACTGCCTTTAACAAGGCTATTATGAAGTTACCGACAATACTAACCCAGCTTTCAACCAAGCCGACCCGGTAGCGTTCTTCGGGTTTGCGCAAATCCCTATCAGCTGTCAGTTTTTCTGCCAGTTTATCGCCCAGTAATCTCACTTATACCCGCCCTTAAATGATTTTACTCAATTATAACATAGTAAAAATGCATCTTTATCTGTTCCTTTTAATCTTCTGCTCATTGATTGGTGATGCTGTCGAAATAGTTCCTTCTTTTTATCCTTTTTCCTGCAGGGGAGGGATTAACAGCGCAGATGTAGAAATTAGCTACTGCGAATGATTGATTCCCATCAGGCATTTTGGGAATAAAGGGGTTGTGATATTTAATGCAGGTTAAAAAAGCGGTCATCCCGGCTGCTGGAATGGGAACCAGATTTTTGCCGGCTACCAAGGCCCAGCCTAAAGAGATGCTGCCGATCGTTGATGTTCCGACGATCCAGTATGTTGTTGAAGAAGCCGTGAGGGCCGGTATCTCAGAGATTCTGATTATTACCGGCCGTAGCAAGCGGGCGATTGAAGACCATTTTGACAAAAGTGTGGAGCTGGAAGCTCTGCTTGAACAAAAAGGAAAGAACAAAGAGCTGGCCGAAATGCAGAGAATCAGCAATCTGGCCGACATTTTTTATGTGCGCCAGAAAGAAGCTCTCGGTCTTGGACATGCGGTAGCCTGCGCCCGGAACTTTGTTGGCAACGAACCCTTTGCAGTTTTACTCGGTGATGATATCGTCCACGCCAAGGTCCCGGTTATCGGTCAGCTGATCGATATCTATAACCGCAAAAGTGGTACGGTGCTCGGCTGCCAGCGGGTCGGGTTTGATAACATCCAGAAGTACGGAGCGGTTGATGCTGATGACTTTAGCGAACAGGTAGTGCGGGTGCGCAACCTGGTTGAAAAGCCGAAACCGTCTGAGGCAAAATCAGATTTGGCAGTTCTAGGCCGCTATGTCATTGACCCGGAAATATTCGATATCTTAAAAGTAACACCGCCGGGAGCAGGTGGCGAAATACAGCTAACCGATGCCTTGAACTTACTGGTCCAGCAGCAGCCTGTTTGGGCTTACAGTTTTGAAGGGCGGCGCTACGATGTCGGAGACCGTCTTGGTTATATTGAAGCGACACTGGAGTACGCTCTGCGCAGAGACGATCTGGCTCCCCAACTGAAAGCCTATCTAAAAAACCTGACCTATTAAGGGTAATAGTTTTTGAAGGAGGAGTAACAAATGTATCTTAGCCCTGCCCCCCTGGCCCCTCTGATTAAGGATTTAAAAACTGGCACTTTAAACTTGAATGATTACATAAATGATCTGGTGGACAGAATTGAAATAACAGATCAAAAAATTGAAGCATTCATCCCGGAGAAGGACCGCCGCATTCGTTTGCTGACTGAAGCAGAGCTCCTTTTGGATACTTATCCTGAACCCGCCAAAAGGCCGCCCCTTTTTGGGGTACCGGTTGGAGTTAAAGACATTTACCATGTCGAGGGTTTTCCAACCTGTGCTGGTTCCAGGCTCGATCCGGGTTTGCTCGCCGGTCCTGAGGCGGAATCAGTACTGTTGTTGCGCCAGGCAGGCGCACTGGTTCTTGGTAAAACTGTAACCACCGAATTTGCCTATTTTGATCCTGGCCCAACCCGCAACCCCCACAACTTAGCGCACACCCCTGGCGGCTCAAGCAGCGGTTCGGCCGCGGCGGTTGCCGCCGGATTCTGCCCGCTCGCTTTGGGGACCCAGACCATCGGCTCAATCAACCGGCCGGCTGCTTTTTGCGGGGTTATCGGCTTCAAGCCAAGTTACGGGCGGATACCGGCTGCCGGGCTGCTCTATTTTTCACGCTCTGCTGACCACGTTGGCTGCTTTACGCAGGACATTCCCGGGATGATTCTTGCTGCCTCTGTTCTCTGCTACAACTGGCAGGAGATCAATATCAATTACCAGCCGGTACTTGGTGTCCCAAAAGGAAAATATCTCGAGCAAACCGAACCGGAGGCACTAAAACTTTTTTTTCAGCAACTGGATCAGCTGCGAGACAGTGGTTACGAGGTCAAGGAAGTTTTAGTTCTCGATGATATAGAAACCATTGCGGCCTGGCATCGCAAGTTAATTGCAGCTGAAATGGCTATAGAACATCATGATCTATACACCAGCTGTGCGGAACAGTACCGCCCGAAGACCGCTGAAATCATCAGAGAAGGTCTGGAGGTCACGCAAGAGGACCTGGTTGAAGCACGACGCCTGCAAAAAGCATTAAGAGAGCAACTGGAGACTAAGATGCGTGAGTCGAAAATTGATCTCTGGGTAACCCCGGCAGCACTTGGTCCGGCGCCGGAGGGGATTGGCGCCACCGGTAACCCGGCCATGAACTTGCCCTGGACGAATAGCGGCCTTCCGACTGTATCGGTGCCCTCCGGTAAAGCCGGCAACGGACTGCCTCTTTCCTTGCAACTGGTAGCCCCGTTTATGGGCGATGAGCTGCTGCTCAATTGGGCAGGTGGTGTAGCCGAAGTATTTGCGGTTTATCAAGCCTATAATCAATAATACCCACAGTGCGGACAACTTAAACACTGCGCAAAATTAATTATTTACGGACTGTTTCGACCGTTTCGTCTTTGTCAGTGGTTGCAGCAGCTTTATATTTTAAAAACTGATCAAAGAGCCAGGCAGCAGTTCTGGTTATGATGATAGCAAGGATCGTTCGGGTAACGATCAGCACTGCCGGGTTGGCGCCAAAAACAGCAAAAATGAAGGTGTCTTCGACTACAGAATGAGAAATGCTTAGAAAAATGCCGATCAGAAGCAAATCCCTTCTTCTTAAGATACCTTCGCGGGCGTAATCGATGATTAATGCTGAACCTAAGACGATACCAAAGAATATGCCGGCCAGCAAGGGAAAGGCGGCTTCTTCCGGCAGGGTTAGGAAACTTAATAAACCTTTCATTTTTCCGGTAAACCTTTCAATAATCTTGTAAAACTTAGCCAGTTCAATGACCATTAATACCGGGATTAGAATCAGAGCAATTTTCCCAATGCTGAGCAGCGTTTGCACGGCGGTGTTGAAGATCAGGTTAATAATATCCATAGCTATCAACCTCCCAGGACCAGCGTGTAGATGAGGTTGAGCATAATCCCGGCCGCAATTGCCGTCGTCAGCCGTAGTGCTATAGATACCGGTATACTCAGGCCGGTGTAACGGCAGATGATGGTTTCTACCGGCAATTCGTGGCAGATCCCGATAATCACAGCAAGGATCGTAATTTGCTGAGGAGTGAGCGTGATCGCAGTAATGGCTCCCATGGCGGCATAGATGTTGACCAGAAAACCGAGCAGCAGAGATATAGCTGCTTCTCCGGGCAGGCCGAACAAACTCATAGCCGGGGTAAAGATGATTGCAATACGATCGACGATCCCGTAAAAGTCGAGCAGGGCGACCACGCAAGATACCGGAACGATTATCTTAACCAGCAGCCAGAGCAGACTGATGCTTTTTCGGAAGCCTTTGATTAACGGTTCTGTAAAAGCAGGCATGAACTTAACTCCTTAAAGAACAGGTTCTAGATGAGGTGCAAAGATGCAACAGGTTTTCAGCATCCAAAATGTTAGTTACGGTACTATCCTGCAGGTGCCTGAGCTGGTTATCCCAGGGGGTTCAATTTTCACGATTACCGGTAAAAGCGGTAGCGGTAAAACCACCCTGCTCAAGCTGCTGAATAACCTGATTAGCTGTGATCAGGGTGATATCTTTTATTATCAAAATAATATCAAAACCCTGGACCCGGTAGCTCTGCGCCGCCGGATTGTAATGGTTCCCCAGGCCCCTTATATTTTTCCCGGGAGCATGGAAGAAAATATCCGGCTGGCTTTTTATTTTAACCGTAAAGAGCTGCCCGGGCAAGACCGGATTAAGAAG